>DASXJM010000450.1:0-1803 GCA_036497405.1 Streptosporangiaceae bacterium
CAGCGGGAGACGATCCCGGACGCGGTGGTCCGGGCCGCCGACCAGGTCGAGCTGGTCGACATGACCGCCGAGGCGCTGCGGCGGCGGATGGCGCACGGCAACATCTACCCGCCGGAGAAGATCGACGCCGCGCTGACCAACTACTTCCGCACCGGCAACCTGACCGCCCTGCGCGAGCTGGCCCTGCTCTGGCTGGCCGACAAGGTCGACGTGGGCCTGCAGAGCTATCGGGCCGCGCACGGCATCCAGGGCACCTGGGAAGCCCGGGAACGGGTGGTGGTCGCGCTGACCGGCGGGCCCGAGGGCGACACGCTGATCCGGCGGGCGGCCCGGATCGCGGCCCGGTCGGCCGGCGGCTCGGGGGGCGGGGATCTGCTGGCCGTGCACGTGAGCCGGTCGGACGGGCTGACCGGCGCCGACCCGGGCGCCCTGGCCGGCCAGCGGCGGCTGGCCGAATCGCTGGGCGGCACCTACCACCAGGTGGTGGGGGACGACATCCCGGACGCGCTGCTCACCTTCGCCCGGGCCGAGAACGCCACCCAGCTGGTGCTGGGGGCCAGCCGCCGCTCCTGGCTGTCGGCCCTGCTGACCGGGCCCGGGATCGGGGCCCGGACCATCCGCGGCTCCGGCGACATCGACGTGCACATCGTCACCCACCAGCAGATGGGCCGCGGCCGCGGGCTGCTGCCCCGGGCCCGCGGCAGCCTGACCCTGCGCCGCCGGCTGGCCGGCTACCTGCTGGCCGCGGTGTTCGCGCCGCTGGCGACGGTGGTGCTGGCCGCCGCGGGCCGGGACCACGTCAACCTGACCAGCGACGTGCTCACGTTCCTGATCGGGGTCATCCTGGTCGCCCTGGTCGGCGGGTTCATCCCGGCCCTGCTGGAGGCGGCGGCCGGATCGCTGCTGCTCAACTGGTACTTCAGCCCGCCCATCCACCGGTTCACCATCGCCGACGCCAACAACGCCTGGGCCATCGGCGTGTTCTTCATCGTGGCCCTGGCGGTCAGCTCGGTGGTCGACCTGGCGGCCCGGCGGACCAAGCAGGCGGCCCGGGCCGGGGCCGAGTCCGAACTGCTGGTGACCACCGCGGGCAGCGTTCTGCGTGGCCAGGGCGCGCTGCCGGCCCTGCTGGAACGGGTCCGGGAGTCGTTCGGGATGACGTCGGTGACCCTGCTGGAGTGCCAGGGTGCCGACGGCGGTGGCCCGGCCCGGGAGGCCACGCCGCCGGCCGCCAGCCGGATCCTCGGTCCCGGGCGGCGCTGGACGGCGGTGGCCAGCACCGGCGACGACCCGGTGACCGTGCCCGAGGACGCCGACGTGGAGGTGCCGGTCACCGACACCCTCACGCTGGCCCTGCGCGGGCGGCCGCTGCCCGCGGCCGACCGCCGGGTGCTGGGCGCGTTCGCGGCCTACGCGGCCGCGGCCCTGGAGCAGCAGCGGCTGGCCGCCGAGGCCGAGGCGGCCAAGCCCATCGCCGAGGCCGACCGGATGCGGACCGCGCTGCTGACCGCGGTCAGCCACGACCTGCGGACCCCGCTGGCCTCGGCCAAGGCCGCGGTGACCAGCCTGCGCTCGCCGGACGTGAACTGGACGGCGGAGGACCGCGACGAACTGCTCGCGACGGCCGACGAGTCGCTGGACAAGCTGACGCACCTGGTCGGGAACCTGCTGGACATGAGCAGGCTGCAGGCCGGGGCGCTGTCGCTGTTCCCGCGCCCGTCCGGGCTCGAGGAGATCGTCTCTCGCGCGCTCGATAACCTGGACCCGGCGGGCCAGGGCATCACCGTGGACATACCGGAATCA
>DASXJM010000451.1:0-2819 GCA_036497405.1 Streptosporangiaceae bacterium
CCCCGGACACCCCGCGCCGCGCGCTGGTCCCGTTCGGCGGCGGCATCGACTCCATCGTCACCGTGGAGCTGGTCCGCCCCAGCGCCGACATCGCGCTGTTCGTGGTCAGCCGCCCCGGCGACCGGTTCGAGGCCATCGAGCAGGCCGCCGCGGTGACCGGCCTGCCGGTGGTGCGGGCCGCCCGGGAGATCGACCCCCAGCTGCTGCGCTCGCGCGAGCTCGGCTTCCTCAACGGCCATGTGCCGGTGACCGGGATCATCTCGGCCATCGCGGTGCTGGCCGCGGTGCTCGCGGACCGCGATGCGGTGATCATGTCCAACGAGTGGTCGGCGTCGGTGCCCACGGTCCAGGCCGGCGACCACGCCGTCAACCACCAGTACTCCAAGAGCGCGTCGTTCGAGGCCGCGTTGCGCGGGGTGCTGGCCCAGACCCCCGGCCTGCCCGAGTACTTCTCGGCGCTCCGCGCCCGTACCGAGCTGTGGATCGCGGACCAGTTCGCCCAGCTCACCCAGTACCACTCCACCTTCCGCAGCTGTAATCGCGCCTTCCACATCGACCCGGCCCGGCGCCTGGACCACTGGTGCGGCCAGTGCGACAAGTGCTGCTTCATCGACCTGATCCTGGCCCCGTTCCTGCCCGCCAGCGAGCTGGCCGGGATCTTCGATTCCCGCGAGCCGCTCACCGACCCGGCCCTGGTCGGCCGGTTCCGGGCCCTGCTCGGCGACGCCGACCTCAGCAAGCCGTTCGAGTGCGTGGGCGAGGTCAACGAGTGCCGCGCCGCAGTGCTGCTGGCCGCCGACCGGCCCGACCGCGCCGGCCAGGGGTCCGGCGGCGCCCTGCTGGACCAGCTGGCCGCCGAGGTCCGCTCCCTGCCCGACCAGCCGTCCACCGACGGGCTGCTCCACCCGGTCGGGGAGCACTTCATCCCGGCTTCGTACGCGACCAAGGAACTGCTGGCGTGACCCCCACCGAAACTCCCGAGCCAACCCGCGGGCCAACGCCGGCCCGCCCCAAGCTGTCCTGGTCGGACCTGCGCGGCGCCCGTGTCGGCGTCTGGGGCCTGGGCCGTGAGGGCCTGGCCAGCGTGCGCAAGCTGAGCAGCCTGGGGGCCGAGCCGGTCCTGGTCGACGACCGCCCGCAGACGGTGGCCATCGGCGGCCTGCCCGTGCTCACCACCGGCTACGGCGGCCTGGCCGCGCTGGAGAAGTGCGACGCCGTGGTCAAGTCGCCCGGCATCAGCCGCTACCGGCCGGAGGTGACCCGGCTGGAGGAGCGTGGCGTCTCGGTGGCCGGCGGCCTCGGTCTCTGGCTGCAGGAGACCGATCCGCGCCGCGTGCTGCTGATCACCGGCACCAAGGGCAAGAGCACGACCGCGTCGATCGCCGGGCACCTGCTGAACGGCCTGGGCGGCCGGACCCTGGTCGGCGGCAACATCGGCCAGCCCCCCTACGACCCCGAGGTGGCCGCGCCGGACTGGGTCTACTGGGTCATCGAGGTGTCCAGTTACCAGGCCACCGACCTGCCCTGTTCCACCCCGGTGGTCGCGGTGACCTCGCTGCACCCGGACCATCTGGACTGGCACGGCGGCGTGGACCGCTACTACCGCGACAAGCTGTCGATCTGCTCGCTGCCCGGCGCCGACCTCACCGTGGCCAACGGCGACAGCGACCTGATCCGGGCCCGCGCCGGCCAGCTCGGCCCGCGGGTGGAGTGGGTGCAGGCCACCGACGACCCCGGCGCCACCTGGATGGAGCCGCTGGGCCTGGTCGGCGGGCACAGCCGCCGCAACGCGCTGATCGCCCGGCACTGCCTGCAGGCCATGGGCATCCCCGGGGCCACCGATGACCAGGCGCTGCGCACCGCGGCCGGGGGGTTCGTGCCTCTGGCCCACCGCCTGCAGGTCACCGGCACCGTCGACGGGGTGACCTTCGTGGACGACAGCCTGTCCACCAACGTGCTGCCCACCCTGGCTGCCCTGGACGCCTTCCCGGACCGCCGGGTGGCGCTCATCGTGGGCGGGCACGACCGCGGCATCGACTACACGCCGCTCGCGGCCGGGCTGCGCGACCGCTCCGCGCCCACCCTGGTCCTCACCCTGCCCGACAGCGGCCCCCGCATCCACGCCGAACTGGACGCCGCCCTGCACGGCGTCCGGTCCCAGCTCGACGGCATCGTCGAGTGTGCGGATCTGGACGGCGCGGTCGCCCGCGGTTTCGGCTGGGCCCGTCCGGACGGGGTGGTGCTGCTGTCCCCGGCCGCGCCGAGCTTCGGTCACTTCAAGGACTACCGCGACCGCGGCGAGGCCTTCACCCGCGCCGCCGCCGCCTGCCGGTAGCCACTGAACCCCGGCCGGTAATCGGCAAGCCCCGGCTGGTTACGGCTCCCGCCTGCCCCCAGGCCCGGGTACACAACTCAGCCTTCCTACCTGGCAGAATGTGGCCGCAGCCTGACTGTTGGTCAGGAAATGTTACGAAATCTTCTACTTACCGAATTCTTTCCGGATGGTCCTAGCCTCGTCCCGAAACGGCACATAGCCTGGCTGCGCAGGCAGGTTGCGGGAAGCATTGGGGGGACCAGTGAACTGGGGAGTATCGGCGGCTGTGCACGCCGCGCTGGAGACGCCCGTGCCCGCGCAGGCTGAAGCCGAGACCTACCCTCGTTCGGCTTTCGAGGAAGCCACCCCCGACCAGGTTGAGTCGTTCGACGCCTTCCTGCCCCGCCGCCGCCCGGCCGTGCCCTACCCGGCCACTCCCGGCGACGAGGCCTACCCGCGCCGGACCCCGACCGCGGTGCCGGCCGCCCGCCACCAGCCGGTGGAC
>DASXJM010000452.1:0-8490 GCA_036497405.1 Streptosporangiaceae bacterium
CATCACCCAGACCGACGTCAAGCGGCTGCTGGCCTACTCCTCGATCACCCACGCCGGTTACATCCTGGTCGGCGTCATCGCCGCCACCACCCTCGGCCTCTCCAGCAGCCTGTTCTACCTGGTCACCTACGGGTTCAGCACGATCGGGGCGTTCGCCCTGATCACGCTGGTCCGGGACCCGGGCGGCGAGGCCAGCCACCTGTCCCGCTGGGCCGGACTGGGCAAGAAGTCCCCGCTGGTCGCGGGCACGTTCGCGTTCTTCCTCATCGCCTTCGCGGGCATCCCGCTGACCAGCGGGTTCACCGGAAAGTTCGCGGTGTTCCAGGCGGCTGAGGCCGGCGGGGCGACTCCGCTGGTCATCATCGGAGTGCTGAGCAGCGCGGTGGCCGCGTTCTTCTACGTCCGGGTCATCGTGCTCATGTTCTTCAGCGACCCGGTGCCGGATGGCCCGGCCGTGGTGGTCCCCAGCGCGCTGACCGGCACCGCGGTGGCCATCGGAGCGGTGGTGACCCTGTTCCTGGGCGTCGTGCCGGGGCCGATCCTCAGCCTGGCCAACCATGCCGCGACCCACTTGTTCGTCCGCTGACCGGACGGCTCCACGACGCCCGGCCGGGCCCGCAGCGGGTGTCGGCCGGGTGATATCGGGCATACTCGGGAATCCCGGGCCAGGTGGTCGGCCTTGATCTTGGGAGGGACATCGGCCTGTCGTAGAAGGCTGGCCCGTTCCAGGCGGACACCGGGCTGGCCGATACTGGCAGGAGCGCCCGTGCCACCCTCGCCTGGACCGGGTACCGAGAACTTGGAGTCTGCGTGACCACTGCCGTACCACTCGACTTTCCCGACACCGCCGTCGAAGCGGCCGTGGCCAGCGGGCTGACCCGCGTCGAGGCCGTCATCCGACAGACCGCGCAGTCCGAGGAATCCCTGCTCACCGAGGCGTCCCTGCACCTGGTCGACGCGGGGGGCAAGCGGTTCCGGGCCATGCTCGTGCTGCTGGCCGCCCACTTCGGCGACCCGGAGAACGAGCAGGTCATTCAGGCCGCGGCCGCCATCGAGCTGACCCACCTGGCCACCTTGTTCCACGACGACGTGATGGACGAGGCCGTCATCCGCCGCGGCAGTGAGTCGGCCAACTCGCGCTGGGACAACACGGTCGCCATCCTCACCGGCGACTTCCTGTTCGCGCGGGCCTCCCGGATCCTGGCCGACCTGGGCGCGGAGGCGATCCGGATCCAGACCGAGACGTTCGCCCGCCTGGTCAGCGGTCAGGTTGCCGAGACCGTCGGCCCCCGGTCCGGCGAGGACCCGCTGGACCACTACTGGCGGGTGGTGACCGAGAAGACCGCCTCGCTGATCGCCACCTCGGGCCGGTTCGGCGCGATGTTCTCCGGAGCCCCGGACAAGGTGGTCACGGGCGTCGAGGTGGCCTGCGAGGCGCTCGGGGTGGCGTTTCAGATCTCCGACGACATCCTGGACATCTGCAGTGAGACCGGGCAATCGGGCAAGACTCCCGGTATCGACCTTCGGGAGGGTGTGAAGTCCCTGCCGGTGATGTACGCCCTGGGTTCCACCGACCCGGCTGACGAGCGGCTCCGGGCCCTGCTCAGCTCGGGCCCCCTCACCAGCGACGCCGACCACGCCGAGGCCCTGACCCTGCTCCGGGCCCACCCCGCCGTCAAGGCCGCCCACGCCGAGATGACCCGCTGGGCCGAACGGGCCCGCGAGCAACTCCTGGCCCTACCGGCCAGCCCGGCCCGGTCGTCCTTCGAGAAGCTCTGCGACTTCGTCGTCGAACGCACCGGCTGACCACGGCCTCACCCGCGGTTATTCGGTGCGGAGGGTGACGGCGGGCTGGGTGCGGGCGGCGACGGCGGCGGGGAGGGCGGCCAGCAGGTTGCCGACCAGGATCAGGGCCGCCAGCAGGCCGAACACGGCCAGCAGGGGGACCTCGGTGACCGGGGCCACGCCCAGCGAGCCGGCGAAGGCGCGCCAGCCCCAGCGTCCGGCCACCACCCCCAGCGGCCCGCCCAGCACGGCCGCGATCAGCAGGGTGAGGGTGGTCTGCCAGGCCACCACCCCGCGGACCTGGGTCCGGGTCATGCCCAGGGTCTTGAGCAGGGCCAGTTCGTGGCGGCGCCGGCGGACCAGGCCGAGCACGGTCAGGGCCAGCGAGATCGCGGCCGCGGCGGCGATACCGAGGGCCAGGGCCAGCGGCTGGCCTCGCAGGTGCCCGGCGTTGACCACCGCCGAGGCCTGAGCCTGGGACAGCTGGTAGGTGTACCCGGGGCCGTAGGACGGGTTGGCGGCCACGATCCGCCGGACCAGGCGGTCCCGCTGGGCCGGGGTGGTGCCCGGGGTCAGGTCGATGGACACGGCCGACGGGAAGACCGCGCCCACCGCGGAAGGGCCGCCGGCCTGCCCGTTGCCCCGGCCCACGGCCGCGGCCAGCGTGGCCATGGGCAGCAGGGCCCCGCGGCCCAGCGACACGTGATCCGCGGTGGCCAGGCCGAACGACGGCAGCGTCACGGTCCCGGTGATGGTGACCGGCCGGGCCGCGGCGCCGCTGCCGAGGCGCACGGTGTCGCCGACCTTCTTGCCCAGCTCGGACAGGGTCTGGGTGCCGAGCTGGATCTGGCCCGGGCCGGTCGCGGGCTGGCCGCTGACGGTCGGGGGCTGCACGGCGCCGGTCTGGTGCTGCACGCCCAGCACCGGGACCGTCCGCCCGTCGATGGCCAGCTGGGTGAAGGCGTACTCGGACCAGGCCCCGACCTCGGGCTGGCCGTCCAGCAGCCGGTGCAGCACCTTCAGCTTGAAGGGAGCGTAGCCACCCGCCGACTGGATGACCACGTCCGAATTCCAGCCGTAGCGAGCCGGATGGGACGACAGCCCGGCCAGGCTGGTGTCGAAGGTGATCGCGGCCACCACCGCGGTCACCGCGGCCACCGTGGCCAGCAGGGCCGACCGGACCGGGACCGCCGCCGGGCCCGAGCCCGGCTCCACCGCGTTCCTGGTCCCCACCACCGCGACCGCGGGCAGCCCGGCCTGCACGGCCAGCCGGCTGAGGAGCGGCGCGGTGCCCGGCCGCCGGGCCGGGCGCGGCCACACCAGCCGGGTCGCGATCACGGTCAGCATGACCAGCAGCAGTCCGGCCAGCAGCAGCGCTCCCGGTCCCAGGATCACCCAGTCGGCCCGGAACCCCCGGTCCGGGTCGAACCGCGCCACCGGCCCGACCGGGGCCAGCGGGGACAGGGCCAGCGCCCCGGCCACGGACAGCACGGATCCGCCCAGCACCGGGATCAGCCCGGGACCGGCCGCGGTCAGCGCGGCCTGGGCCCGGGTCGCGCCCAGGGCCCGGATGACCGTGACCTCCGGCGCTGACCGGGTGACCAGCTGGGCCAGCCCCTGCCCGGCCAGGATGATCAGCCCGGCCAGCGCGGCCAGGGCGACCGCCCCCAGCGCCACCGTCTCGGGCCGGATGGCCTGCTGGACCTGCCGGTGCACCACGTCGGTCCGGTTGATCCCGAACGACGGCAGCACCGCGGCCTGGTGGGTTCGGGCCACCTCTTCCCGCTGCAGCTTCGCCTCCAGGCCGGGGAGTTCGGCCTCCAGCGCCGGGATCCCGGCCGGGCCGCCGGTCAGCCGCAGCCCGACCCAGGCGTAGGTGTACTCGGCCAGCAGCTGCCGGGTCGCGCCCGGCGGCAGCACGCCCCCCTCGACCTCGTCCGACTGGTCGACCAGGGCGGGCGGGACTTCGGCCAGCGCGGCGACCCGGAACGAGCGGCTGAACGGCCGGCCGCCGGAGCTCCCGCTCGGGTCAACCGGCTGGAACGAGTAGGTGACGCGGTCGCCGACCCCGGCGTGGAACAGCCGGGCCACGCCGCGGGTGAGCACGATCTGATCGGTCGCGGTCATCGGGGGCAGGTGCCCGGCGACGACCGTGACCCGGTCCTGCCGGAACCACTCGCCGTCCAGGCTCCCGTTGATGGCGGCGGTCATGAAGGCCGGGTCCGGGTGCCCGTTGATGACCGGGGACCCGTTCAGACCGATGTAGGTGGCGTGGGACCGGACCCCGGGCAGCGCCGAGATCATCGTGATCGGGGCGGTCAGCGACAGGCCGGGCAGCCGCCCCGACACGTTGACGAACACGTCGCTGACGCCGCTGGCGACCAGGTAACGCCCGTAGGCGGTGGCGGTTCGCTGCGCCCCGGCCAGCGCGCCCAGGATCACCGCCCCGAGCAGGCCGATCAGCACGGCCAGCGCCGCGGCCTGCCGCCAGGGCCGCCGGCCGGCCGCGCGCCACCAGTAGAAGGCCACCATGAACGGGCTCTCCTTCCCCTCCGCTTTCATGGTGGCGTCTGGCCTGGTCACAGGCCAGGGTGCTGCCATCACGATCCGGCCGGGGGTACCACCAAAACCAGCCCCGACGCGGGGCCCGCGCCGACGGCCGTCGGCCACGAATAAACGGATTTTGGCGACCTTCCCGGCATTGCGGAACCTTTTATTGCGGACCGTAATTCCCTGAACACGGTGAGGCGTCTATGATGCGGATGGCGCCGACGGCCGGGTCGTGAAAAATCCGGCGGGGCCGGGGCGCTTTTTCTGGGGTGGGGTTCTTCAGACCGGTAAGGAAGCGGTCGTCGAAATGAAAAAGCGTGCTCTGCGTATCGCCGTGCCCGTGGTGGTCGCCTGCCTGGTGGCCGGGTCGATCGTGGCCTTCTTCGTGGGCAACGGCTCGCTCAGCGGCGGGGACTGGAAGACCGCCTCCGGGGTCTCGTTGCAGCTGCCGACGGCCGGGACGCCGAGACTCGTGTTCACCGCGCAACCGGCGACCGGGCAGGCCCTGCAGGCGGGCGGCGGCGTGTTCACCGCGGCCGTGGCCATCGAGGACAGTCACGGCACCACGCTGACCAGCGACAGCACGGACACGATCACGCTGGCCCTGGGCCGCAACCCGGGTCACGGCGCGCTCAGCTGCACCAGTAGCGGTGGCCTGACCGCGCCGGTGGACCTGGGCCGGGCCACCTTCAGCGGGTGCTCGATCAGCAAACCGGGCATGGGCTACCGGCTCACCGCCCGCAGCTCGGTCAAGCCCGCGCTGGCGGCCCCGGCCAACGGCCACGCCTTCGCGGTGCTGTCGGCGGCGGCGGCCAAGGCGGCCGCCAAGGCGGTGCGGACCACGGTCCTGAAGGTGCCTCAGGCCGGCGGCCAGGACCAGACCACCGGCGCCGGCGGCCCGGCGACCGGGCCGGGGGCGGCTGGGGGGCCGGACCCCGGGTCCACCCCGGCCGGGGCGGGCCTGGTCATCACCTCCCCGGCCGTCTCCGGAGCGGCCACGGGCCGCCCGGACCTGGGCCCGATCACGGTCGAGCTGGTCACCGCGGGCGGCGCGCCCGCGACGACCGGGGTCACCGTGCAATTGTCTTCGAGCTCCACCGGGGCCAATGAGTTCGCCGCCACCGCCGGCGGGAGCCCGGTCACCTCCATCGTGATTCCGCCCGGCGAATCGGCCGCCACCATCTACTACGGCGACGAGGCGGCCGGTCAGCCGGTCATCGCCGTGGCCGCGGCCGGAGCCTCGGCCGGGACACAGACCGAGACGGTCACCGCGGGCCCGGCGGCCGGCCTGACCTTCACCGACGCCGCCACCGGCTACGGCCGCCGCGGCACCCCAGCCCAGGTGACCTGCGCCGGCACGGTCGGTGCCTCGTTCAGCTGCACGGCCAGCCCGGCGCCGCCACGCGGGCAGGCCCGCTTCCTGACCGCCCGGGTCATGCTCATCGACCAGTTCCAGAACCCGGTCACCAACTCGTCCGGGTCGGACATCGACGTCACCTTGTCCCCGGGCGGCGGCTCGTCGGTCAGCCCCGGATCGGTGTCCATCCCGGCCGCGGCGTCGTCCTCGGACCCGTTCACCGAGAACCTGGGCGACGGCCAGGGGGCGGGCACGGTGTCGGCGGCGGCCACGGTGGGACCCGGTCAGGTCACGGCCAGCCTCACCTCCTGAGACGGCCAGCCCCGGCCCCGGGAACCCGGATCGTCGCGACCAGGGTCGCACCCCGACGTTAAACAGAAAATGGACGCAACACACCGTTAGACTCACGGCGTGTTCAACGCGGCAGCGGAGCGTTTCCGCGGTCCGCTGCACTGGTGGCAGGCACTTCCGGTCCTCACCCAGGATGCCGGGCTCGCGGCCACCTTCACCGTGCTCGGGTTGCTGCCACCGCTGGCCGCCAACGGCCTGCGACTGGGTGACTTGCCGCTGCACCGGGCCGGCCCGCTGGCCGTGTTCCTGGCCCTGGCCCAGTGCCTGCCCCTGGTCATCCGGCGGCGCTGGCCCGCGTTCGGCCTGGCCCTGGTGGCGTGCGCGTTCGCCGCGGACCAACTGCTCGGGTATCCGCGCTCGTTCAGCAGCGTGGGCCTGCTGCTGGCCCTGTACGCGGCCGGAGCCTACGAGGCCAGCTTCCGCCGCGAGCTGATCGCCGGGGCCACCGCCTCCTACGTGGTGCTGGCCGTCGCCCTGGCCGGCCTCGGGTCCACCGAGCCGCCCATCGACTACGCCGTCTTCTACCTCGCCCTGTGCGCCTGCTGGGGCGCCGGGGCGTTCGTCCGGAGTTAGACTCGCGACGTGTCCGCGCCGTCCTGGTCGCCGCTGGTCGCCCGCTGGCGCTCGGGGAACGCCTGGCTGCAGGACAGCGTGCTGGCGGTGGCGCTGGTCGCGGTCGCGTTCGCGCCCCCGCTGGCCGCCAACGGCGTGGCCCTCGGTGAACTGGGCCATCATCACCTCGGGGTGGCCGGCTCGGTGCTGGCCGCGGCCCAGGCCCTGCCGCTGGCCGCCCGGCGGCGCTGGCCCGGCTGGACCCTGGCCGTGGTCGGGGTGGCGTTCGGCGTCCACCAGATCGCTGGCTACCGATCCACGTTCGCCAGCGTCGGCCTGTTCATCGCCCTGTACAGCGCGGGCGCCCACCAGGCCCGGCACCGGCGCCCGCTGGCCGCCGCGGCCACGGCCGGCTACGGGGTGCTGGCCGCGATCCTGGCCGTGCGCGGCTCCCCGGAGCGGGTCATCGACTGGATCACGTTCTACCTGCTGCTGGTGGCCTGCTGGGGTGCGGGCGCCGTGATCCGGTCGCGGGCCGTGGCCGAGGAGGCGCGGCGGCAGCAGAGCGTGGAGCTGGCCATGGCCGGGGAACGGGCCCGGATCGCCCGGGAACTGCACGACGTGGTCACCCACCACGTCACCGCGATGGTGGTGCAGGCCGACGCGACCCAGTTCGTACTGGAGACCGCGCCCGACCGGGCCGCCGACGGGCTGGGCGCGATCAGCGGCACCGGCCGCCGGGCCCTGGCTGACCTGCGGCACCTGCTCGGCGTGCTGGAATCGCCGGGCGGCGGCCCGGACGAGCGGGCCGGTGCCGCGGGCCGGGCCCCGGTCACCGAGTCGCTGACCGACCTGGTGGCCCGGATCAGCGCGGCCGGGCACCCGGCCGAGCTGATCGAGAAGGGTCATCCCGAGCCGATCGCGGTCGGCACCCGGCTGGCCGTGTACCGGGTCGTCCAGGAGGGTCTGACCAACGCGATGAAGCACGCCAGCGGGCTGCCGACCGTGGCCGAGGTCCGGTACGGCGACGACGAGATCAGCGTCGAGGTCCGCAACGACGGGCCGGTCCAGCCGGACGGATCGTTCGCGGCCGGGCGCGGGCTGACCGGCCTGCGTGAGCGGGTCAGCCGCGGCGGCGGGGACCTGTCGGCCAGCGTCCGGCCCGAGGGCGGGTTCAGCGTCCGGGCCCGGCTGCCGCGGATACCCGCGCAGGTGGAGCCGTGACCGCCCCGGACCCGGCGGCCCCGGATCCGGTGGCTTCCGGCTCGGCGACACCGCCCATTCGCGTCCTGGTCTGCGACGACCAGATGCTGATCCGGACCGGCTACGCGACGATCTTCGCGGCCCAGCCCGACCTGGAAGTGGTCGGCGAGGCCAGCGACGGCCGGCAGGCGGTCGACAGCGCCCGGCGGCTGCGGCCCGACGTGGTCGTGATGGACATCCGGATGCCGGGGCTGGACGGGATCGAGGCCACCCGCCAGCTGGCCGGGCCCGGGGTGGCCGACCCGGCCCGGATCCTGGTCGTGACCACGTTCAACGTCGACGAGTACGTCTTCGACGCGCTGCGCGCCGGGGCCAGCGGCTTCCTGCTCAAGGACGCCCCGCCCGCCGAACTGGTCGACGGGGTCCGGACCATCGCCCGCGGCGAGTCGCTGCTGGCCCCGGCGGTAACCCGGCATCTGATCGGGCACTTCGCGACCCGGATCCGCGCCTCCGACCCGGCCGCCCCCGGGGAGGACCACCCGCTGGCCACCCTGACCAGCCGGGAGCGGGAGGTGCTGACCCACATCGCGGCCGGGCTGTCCAACGCGGAGATCGCCGGCGCCCTGGTCATCAGCCAGGAGACGGTCAAGACCTACGTGTCCCGCATCCTGACCAAGCTGGGGCTGCGCGAC
>DASXJM010000453.1:0-2480 GCA_036497405.1 Streptosporangiaceae bacterium
CCGGCAGATGTCGGTGTGGTTGGAGACGTTCTCGGCGTCGGTGCCCAGGGCCATGGGCACCCCGGCCGCGGCCAGGTCCTTCCACTTGCCGGTCTGGGTGGTGCCCTTGGCCAGCTTCAGGGCCGAGGTCGGGTTCTGCGAGATCCGGGCCCCGGACGCCACCACCAGCTCCACGTCCCGCTCGTCCAGGCTGGTCATGTGGTTGAGCAGCACCCGCTCGTGCAGCGCGCCGATGGTGTCCATGTGGGCCACCGGGCGTTCGCCGAAGGCCCGCAGCTCCAGCTCGACCTCGCGCTCGCTGGTCGACTTGTGCAGCACGAACAGGCTGTCGTACTCGGTGGCCAGGTCGGCGGCGCCCCGGGTCAGCGCGTCCGAGCAGGTGCCGACGCCCTCGATCGTGACCGCGTCCAGGATCCGCGGGTGGTTGAACTTGCGGACGGTTTGCACCCCCTCGGCCAGCCGGTCGAGGGCGGCGTCGGCGTCCATGGTCAGCCAGTCGGGCAGCCCGTCGGTGCCGGCCGCCCCGGCCTGGTCCCAGGTCCACGGCCCGGTCCGGGCCCGGATGCCACTGTCGGCCAGCGCCTCCAGCACCGCGTCCAGGTGGTTGCAGCCCGGCTCCTCGAACAGGGTGGTGCCGAACCGGATCATCTCGGCGGCGGCGTGCCGGGCGTACACGTGCATGTCGTCTTCGGTCAGGGCCGCGAACGACGGGTAGATGAACTGGCGCAGCGCGGACAGGGTCTGGCCACCCTCGGGCATAGCCCCCTTGGCGCAGCACAGCAGGTGGCGGTGGCCGTTGGTCATGCCGGGGATGATGATGCTGTCCGGCTCGTCGATCAGGGTCGCGGCCCGGTACCGGGCCAGGATGTCGGCCCGCTTGCCCACGGCCACGATGACCCCGCCCGCGACGGCGATGGCGCCGTCGCGGTAGATCTCCCGGGCCTGGTTGAGGGTGATGACGTACTGGCCGGTGACGATGGTGTCGACCGGGACCGGCTCGGTGCGGTCCTGCACCGTCACGCGCCCACCCCCTGGACCGGCGTCTCGGCCGCGGTGGCCGGGACCGGGGCGGTCCGGGCCCGCCACATCCGGTAGCCGCCGTAGATGATCGCCGCGACCAGGAAGTTGACGAAGTAGGCCACGTCGGCGCCGTCCCAGGCCTTGGCCACCGGGCCGACGATGATGCTGGTGTTCATGAACGGGACGGCCGCCCCGAACGCGGCCACGAAGGTGACCACGGCCACGATCGCGTCGGTCCGCAGCGTGCTCTCCCGGGCCGGGTTGATCGTCCGGCGGCCGCGGGCCCGGTAGAACCAGTCGATGGTGACGATGGCGAAGAAGGCCGGGATCCAGTAACCCACGAACAGCAGGACGTTCTCGAACCGGGACGAGGTGTCCCCGCCGTGGATCCACAGGATCAGGAAGAACGCGATGACCGTGACGACCACGGCCGACACCGGACGGCGGACCCGGACGCCGACGGTCTGCAGGGCCAGCGAGCCGCTGTAGTCGTTCATGGCGTTGGAGCCGACCGCGGCCAGGGCGATGACGACCAGGGCCAGGCCGCCGATGAACCCGCCGCCCATCACGTCGCGGACCCCGGCGGCGGTCTCGGCGCCCAGCGCCTTGGCCCCGGCGATCCCGATGGCCTGGATGGCGACGTAGCCGAGCACGATGCCGGACAGGCTGTACCAGAACACCGGCTTGCGGTTGGTCGACGGCGGCAGGTAGCGGCTGTAGTCCGAGGCGTAGCTGGCCCAGGAGATGGCCAGGCTCAGGGCCACCGTGACCTCCAGCACGAACGCGCCGACCAGGTTGCCGTGGTGCACGGTGGGCGGGGTGACGATCGGGTGGTTCCCGCTCAGCAGCTTGGCCGTCAGCACCGCGAACGTGATGACCAGGACCACGGTCATCACCGCCTCGACCCGGTGGATCAGCTCGTAGCCGAAGATGCCGACGATGCCCTGCAGGGCCAGCACGATGACCACGCCGACCCAGAACGGCGTGTGCAGCAGGACCGAGAGCGCCTCCCCGCCGAACAGCCCGACCAGGCCGTCCCAGGCGATCGAGGACAGCCACTGGACGATGGCCGGGAGGATCACCGTGCCGCCGAACGCCATCCGGGAGGCGGGCAGCTGGCCGGTGCCGGTGCGCGGGCCCCAGGTCGACAGGTAGGCCACCGGCAGCGAGCCCAGGATCGTCCCGATGACCATGGCCAGCAGGCCGAGCCAGAATCCGAGCCCGAACACGATGGCCAGCGAGCCGGTGAACACCCCGGTCACGTTCATCTGCGGTGCGAACCACACCGTGAACAGGCGGCGGGGGCTGCCGTAGCGGTTGTCCTCGGGGATGGGGGCGATGCCGTGGGTCTCGACCACCAGGTCGCCGGAACCCGTGGGCATCCGGCCGCCGAAGGTCGTGGCCACCAGCGCGTTCGATTCGGCGTCGCTTCTGGGCCCAGCGGCGGGTGCGGTCTGGTC
>DASXJM010000454.1:0-2395 GCA_036497405.1 Streptosporangiaceae bacterium
GTCGACGATGTCCCGGATGCTGTGGGCCAGCAGCTTGACCTCGGGCGCCTCGTCCTCGTCGGTGTAGGCGATGCCGAAGCCGCCGCCCAGGTCCAGCTCCTCGATCTCCACGCCGTGCTCGTCCCGGATCCGGACCGCCAGCTCGAGCACCCGGTGCGCGGCCACCTCGAACCCGGCGGTGTCGAAGATCTGCGATCCGATGTGCGAGTGCAGCCCGGCCAGCTCCAGGTCCTGGCTGGCCATGACCCGGCGCACGGCCTCGTCGGCGGCTCCGGAGGACAGCGAGAAGCCGAACTTCTGGTCGTCGTGAGCGGTGGCCATGAACTCATGGGTGTGGGCTTCGACGCCGGTGGTCACCCGGACCAGGACCCGGGGCCGGCGGGCGGGGGGCGTCATCCCGTCCGGGTTGACGATCAGGGCCAGCCGGGCGATCTCCTCGAACGAGTCGAGCACGATGTGCCCGACCCCGGCCTCGATGGCGCGGGTCAGCTCGGCCACCGTCTTGTTGTTGCCGTGCAGGGTGATCTGCTCGGGCGGGACGCCGGCGGCCAGGGCCACCTCCAGCTCGCCGCCGGTGCAGACGTCGACGCCGAGGCCTTCGTCGCTGACCCAGCGCAGGACGGCCTTGGAGCAGAACGCCTTGGCCGCGTAGAACACCCCGGCGTCGGGCCCGAACGCGTCCCGGTAGTCCGAGCAGCGGCTGCGCAGATCGGCCTCGTCGCACACGAACAACGGCGTGCCGTAGGTCGCGGCCAGCTCGCGCACGTCCACCCCGCCCACGGTCAGCACCCCCTCGGCCCGGCGCGCGCTGCGCGGCCAGACCGCGGCCGACAGCTCGTTCAGGTCGGCGGGCGCCGCGGGCGGGTGATCGGCGGGCAGCACATCGGCGTAACGCGGTCCCGCCGGATGGGCGACTCGGCTCATGCACAGTCCTTCGTGGTCGGCCTGGTTGGTGGCTCGGCTGGTCGGCTCGGCTGCTCGGCCCGGCTGGTCAGCGGGATCACAGGCGGCCGGGGGCGCTGACGCCGAGCAGCTCCAGTCCCGCGGCCAGGCTCGCGGCCACGGCCCCGGTCAGCCACAGCCGGGCCCGCACCACGGGCTCCCGTTCCGGCCAGGCCGGGCAGGTCACGCGGCACACCTGGTACGTCTCCGCCAGTTCCTCGCAGAACGTGGTGAACTCGTGCGGCCGGCCCCGGCGCGCGGCCCTGGCCACCTGTTCGGGGAGCCAGGACAGCACATCGAGCAGGGCTCGCTCCCTGGGGTGTGCGAGCGAACCCGGCCGGAACTGCTCCGCCGGTCCCCGGCTCAGGCCGAGGTCGGCGGCCCAGCGCAGCGTCGTCGCAGCGCAGGAGTACGCGTACTGGACAGCATAGGCGGGATTGGCCTCGGTGTGCCGCGCCGCGAGCTGCGGGTCAGGTGGGGCGAGGTGTTCGGCCGGGGTGCGGGCCAGGGTGTAGCGGATGGCCTCCGGGCCGGCGAACTCGACGGCCTCCCGGACGGGACCAGAGTCACCGAAGCCGGTAACACCCGCACCCGACCTTCGATAAAGAAAATCAGACGGGACTGACGCGCCCGCCGCGCGGCCGAGGGCGGCGGTCACCTGGAACAGGACCGTGGTGTGGGCGCCGGCCCACGGGCCGTCCCGGGCCGGGCGGGGCGCGGGCAGCGTGGTGCCGTGCAGGGCGTCGCTGGCGGCGCAGGCGGGGCCGGCCGTGGTGACCCTGGTGGCCAGGCGTTCGAGGGCTTCGTCGGTGACGACGATGGTCAGGTAGCCCAGCGGGGCTGGTGTGGCGCTGGCGATCCAGGCCCGGCGGCGGAGATCGGCCGCGATCGCCTTGGCCAGCGGGCGCGGGTCACGCGGGGCCAGCCGCGGCGGGAGCGCGCTGATGTACTGGCCGGGAGAGCCGCCGGGGCGCAGGACGGGGTCGCCGGGCGGCGGGACCGGATGACCGCGGTGGCGGGCCGCCGCCAGCACCGCGTGGCGCAGGTCGGCGGTGAGCATCGTCGGCTGGTCTAGCCGAGCTGGGTCGGCGGGGCGCCGGCCAGCTCGCGCACCACCCGGATCATCTCGCCCGGGTCGAACGGCTTGGTCAGGTAGGCGTCCACGCCGATCTGGTGCCCGCGCTGCTTGTCGTCTTCCTGGGCCCGGGCGGTGATGAGCACCACCTTGATGTGCGCGGTCTCGGGGTTCTTGCGCAGCTCACCGGCGGTGACCCAGCCGTCCAGCCGCGGCATCATCACGTCCAGCGTGATGACCTGCGGCGCCAGCGCGCCCACCTTGTCCAGGCAGTCCTGACCGTCCACCGCGGTGGCCACGTCAAACCCCTCAAGCGTGAGGTTCACGGCGATAAGCTGCCTGATCACCTCGTCGTCGTCGACGACGAGTACCCGTCCC
>DASXJM010000455.1:0-1840 GCA_036497405.1 Streptosporangiaceae bacterium
TCCAGGTAGGGCCGCAGCAGCTGGTGCAGGGCCCCGAAGCTGAACTCGATCTCGGTCTCGATGCCGTCCACCCGCAGCACGGTCAGGCCCGCGGCGGCGGCCTGGACGTAGTCGAGCAGGGACGTCTTGCCCACCCCGGGCTCGCCGCGCAGGACCACGGTCCCGCTCAGCCCGGCTCGCGCGTCAGCCAGGATCCGGTCCAGCCGGTCACGCTCCGGGCCCCGCCCGAGCAGGCCATCCACGAGGCAAATCTACGGCACCCCGGACTACGCCCTTCCCGTGATGCCGGTCGGCCGGGCCCCGGGGACAATGAGGCCATGACGTCGCTGGGCGAGCGGAGCTGACCTGTGCGCCGGTTCCTGCTCCGGGCCCTGATCGCGGTGGTGAGCGGGGTGGCGGTCGCGTTCGCCGTCTACTACACGTCGGTCCAGCCCGGGGCGGCGCTGGTCCGGGCGGTGTTCCAGGACGGGGCCCAGGTCGACCCGCCGGCCGGCTTCGCCACCACCGCGCACACCGTGACCGAGACCCGGGTGCCGATCCACGCTCCGGGCGCCCCAGCCGCCGCGATCGACGTGTACCGGCCCCGGGCCAGCGCGGCGTCGCCGCGGCCGGTGATCCTGTGGGTGCACGGCGGCGGGTTCGTGGCCAACACGGCGGCCCAGTTCCGGGACTGGTTCATCCTGCTGGCCGCCCGCGGCTACGTGGTGGCCGGGCTGGACTACAGTCTGGCCCCGCAGACCCGCTACCCAGCCCCGGTCCGCCAGGCCAACGCGGCCCTGGCCTGGCTGGGCCGGCACGCGGCCCGCTTCGGCGGTGACCCGGACCGGCTGGCGGTCGGCGGTGACTCGGCCGGGGCTCAGATCGCCAGCCAGCTGGCCGCGGTCGAGACCAGCCCGCGGCTGGCCGCGGCGATGAGCCTGACCCCCGGGATACCAGCGGCGCACCTGCGGGCGGCCGTGCTCTACTGCGGCCTGTACGACATGAGCACGGTCGGCGGGACCGGCTTCCCGGCTCTGCGGACCTACCTGTGGTCCTACACCGGCACCCGCAACTGGCGGGCCGACCCGCGCATCGGCCAGCTGTCCACCACCCGGCAAGCCACCGCGGCCTACCCGGCCACCTACCTGACCGTGGGTGACCGGGACCCGTTCCGGACCCAGGCCACCGAGCTGGCCGGAGGCCTGCGGACCCGGGGCGTGCCGGTGACCACGCTGTTCTGGGCGGGTCACGGTCTCGGCCACGAGTACCAGTTCAAGTTCAGCCATCCGGAAGCCAGCACGAACCTGAACCGGACCCTGGCCTTCCTGGCCCAGCGACTGGGGGGACCGAGTGGCCGTGGCTGACCCCGGCGATACTGAGAGCCCAGCCCGCGCCCCGCGGCCCGGTCACCCGGTGGCCCGGCTGCTGCGGGTGGCCGGCTGGGTGGTGTTCTTTCTGCTGGTGGCGTCGGTCAGCTACGTGCTGCTGGTGCTGGGCGGCCACTGACTGGCCAGGTGGGAGGCGGGTCCTTGACGGAGCCGGAGCGCTGGGCCGGGGCCCGGTATGTGGCCCTGGGCAGCTCGTTCGCGGCCGGCCCGGGCATCCCGGCCCGGGTCCCGGGCAGCCCCCGGAGCGCCGGACGTTCCACGGGAAACTACGCCCACCTGGTCGCGCGGCGGCTCGGGCTGGACCTGGTCGACGTGACCTGGTCGGGCGCCACCACCGAGGAGTTCGTGACCAGCGTGAAGCGGCCGGCCCAGGTGGCGGCGGTGACCGAGTCGACCCGGCTGGTCACCGTGACCGGGGGCGGCAACGACGTCGGCTTCGCGCCCCGGATCCTGTTCTCCAGCCTGCCCGGACC
>DASXJM010000456.1:0-40620 GCA_036497405.1 Streptosporangiaceae bacterium
ATCGCGCCGGACTGAGCCGCCGCAGCCCAGGGCCAGGTCGGCTCCAGGCTCCGAAACACCCGTGATGAGTCGCCCGCCCAGGGCAAGGTGACCCGGTTCAAGCCGCACCTGCTGGACCAGGCGCCCTGGGCCGGGCTGGACCAGCTGACCGATTTCGCGGCCAAGCGGGAGCTGACCCTGGTCGAGGTGGCCTACGGGTGGCTGCTGGCCCAGCCCGGAGTCTCCACCCTGGTCACCGGCGCGACCAGCCCGGCCCAGGTCACCGCCAACGCCTCCGCGACCACCTGGCGCCCCACCCCGGTCGAGGAGGCCGAGCTCCGGTCCCTGTTCACCGGCGACCTCAGCGGCAACCCTGGCCGCTCGGCCCCTAGCTGACCGGTGCCCCACCGGGACCAGGCCCATAAGAGAAACGAAGCCGGGCTCAAGGTTCCGTTCAGGGATCTTGGCCAGGCTGTGGCCATGACGACGATGGAGCATGAGGACCCACTGTCGGGGTCAGCACTGTCGGGGGCGGCACTGTCGGGGCCAGCACTGTCGGAGGCGGCACTGTCGGGGACGGAGCGGCACCGGGCCGTGCGGCGCGCGCTGGCCGAAGCGCGCAACCTGGCCCAGTTGCAGGCCGAGATCCTGGACCGGCTGGACCAGGCCGACCGGGCCGGGGACGACGAGACCGTGCTGAGCTGCCACGCCGAGCTGGACCACGTGATGGCGCTGATCGCCGAGACCGAGCAGGTCCGCACCGGCGCCCGGTCCACCCTGGCCGCTGAGTTCGACCTGACCTGCGCCGGCTGCGGCGGGGCGGCCGAGCCGGCCTACGCACAGCCCCGGCTGCTGGGCTACCACTGCACCGGCTGCGGCTGGTCCGGCGACGACCCGGACGCTCAGGCCGACCGCAAGCGCGCCGAAGCCCTCGACACCGTCGCGGCCGCAATCGAGCCGGCCGCGCGCACGGTCGAAGAGGCCATGGCCACCCTCGGCCACCGCGGCAAGCAGGCCCGCACCGAAGGTCTCACCGCGCTGCGCGAACTGCACGAAACCCTGGCCACCGTCAGCCAGCGCCTCCGCCGCACCCAACACGCCTGACCGGCAGCAGGCTTACCGGGACGCGTCGAGGATAAAATCCCGGCCCAGGTGCAGCAAGAGCTTGTCCGCCGTGAGCAACTGCAGGCCAGCGGTGATGCTGAGCAACTCCAGCCCCTGGGCTGCTGGATGTCCGGGTCGATGTCGAAGGCCTCGTCGCCGTAGCTGATTTCGCCCGAGAGCCCGCCGAAGGTTTTCTCAGCCGACGCTAACCCGGCCAGGTACTTGGCCAGGTCGCCGATGACGTCGCGGGCGTCGTCCTCGATGCCGTAGATGAACGTGGACTTACGGCGCCGGAGCACCGGCAGGCCCAGGGCGTAAAGGCCGGGGCTGTCGGTGACCACTCCGCCGTCGTGCTCGAGCTGGCCCTTGGCGTCGACCACCGGGACGTTCAGCCAGGAATAGTCGGGCCGGAAGCCGGTGGCCCACACGATCGTGGTGATCTCGCCGCTGGTCAGGTCGAGCTGCAGCGGCGAGGCGGCGGGCACCTGGGTCGGTTCGGCCCGTTCGGGCGCCGTGAACTCCCCGTCCCGCCCGCTGGTCAGGGCCCACTCGTCGAACGTGTCCAGCAGCCGGCCGAGCTTGAGGTCAGCCAGCGAGAAGACGTTCCGCAGTCCGCCCGAGAACAGCGCGCGGCCGTCCCGGACGGCGGCCCAGCGGCCCACCAGCTGGACGCCCAGCGCGGTCAGCGCGTTGAGGTCGAGCGTGGCCCGCTCGGGGGTGCCGACCAGCTGGGGTGACGGCAGCCGCCGGGCCCGGGTCAGGTCGTCGAGCTCGTCGTAGCGCTGGTCCCACACCCCCGCGTGGTCCATCCACCACAGCACGTCGTGGCCGCGGTAGGTGCGGGGCAGCCGGGTGTGCTCGCCGACCGAGAGGGTGACCGGCCGCCCCGAGCGGGCCAGTTCGGCCGCCAGCTGGACGCCGGTGGCCGACGCCCCGACCACCAGGACGCCGCCGTCGGGCAGCCGTCCCGGGTCCCGGTAGTCAAACGTGGTCACCTGCGACACGGAGGCCGGCACCCCGGCACTGAGCGCCGGGACCGAGGGCCGGTTGCAGGCGCCGCTGGCGATGACCACCGTCCGGCAGCTGAACTCACCCTGGCTGGTCGTCACCTGGTACCCATCGCCTGCGGCCCGCACCGAGGTAACGGTGGTACTGGTCCGCACCGGGGCGCGGCTGGCCGCGGCGAAGCGCCCGATGAACTCGGTTACTTCCCCCACCGTCATGTAGCCGTCGGGGTCCGGGCCCTCGTAACGAAGGCCCGGGACCCGGCTCTGCCAGTTGGGGGTGAGCAGCCGCAGCGAATCCCAGCGTTCGTGCCGCCAGGAGTTCGCTACCTCGCCGCGTTCCAGCACAACGTGGTCGATCGACCGGTCGGTCAGGAAGTGGCTGGCCGCCAAGCCGGCGTGGCCCGCCCCGATGACGACCGTGGTGACATGCTCGATGGTCGGCGCCTCAGGCCACTTCGACGGTGACGTTGGTCGGGTTGGTCAGGGCGTCGTACACCGCGGAGCGCTTCGTGGACTGGGCCACCAGCGCCTCGATCTCCTCCTTCGACGCGTCCGCGTCGATGTCGAAGGTCACCTTGATGTCGTTGTAGCCGTTGCGGACGTCGCTGTCGGCCCCGAGGATGCCGCGGATGTCGTGCGCGCCCTCCACCGTCGACTCGACCGAGCGCAGCTGGATGCCGCGGTTCTCCGCCACCGAGGCGATACCGCCGGTCAGGCAGCTGGCCAGGCCGACCAGGAGGTATTCGATCGGCGTGATGCCGCCGTCCTCGGCCGCGAACACCTCGGGGTGGTCGGCCTCGAAGGTCCACTCTTGCTTGTGGGTCTGCTCTTCGCCCAGGCCGAAGAAGCTCTGCACCTTGATCTGGCTGTGCACGCCGCTCTGCCACTTGGCCGAGGCGCGCCAGGTGAACTGGGCCGCCTCTGGTGCGCCCTTGAGCACTTCGCGCGCGTCCAGCAGCGCCTGAACGTTAACCCCATTGGTAGCGGTTGTCATGACGGCCCCTCTCGAAGATTCTCCCCCAAATTCCCTATGGGGACGATCGACAATATACCGGCAGAGACCAGCTAAGATAACCTCATGCCGGAGCCAGCCTCGACGCTCGCGGCCGGTGCGGGCGGTCCGGTGGGCTCGGCCGGTACCGTCGAAACCCAGTACCTCGACCTGTCCCAGCCGGTGCGGCTGGACTGCGGCCGGGAGCTTTATCCGATCCGGGTCGCATACGAGACCTACGGCACCCTGTCACCCCAGCGCGACAACGTCATCCTGGTCTGTCACGCGCTCAGCGGCGACGCCCACGCCGCGGGCTTCGCCCGGATCCCGAGCACCGCCAGCACCCGCGACGGGTTCGCGGCCGACGATCGCGACGGGGCAGCGGGCAAGGCGCTCGGCTGGTGGGACGGGATGATCGGCCCGGGCAAGGCCTTCGACACCAGCCGCTACTTCGTCGTGGCCACGAACCTGCTCGGCGGTTGCCGCGGCACCACCGGGCCGTCCTCGCCCGACCCGGCCACCGGTGCGCCCTACGGGACGGACTTCCCGGTCATCACGGTGGCGGACATGGTGCGGACCGAGCGCGCATTCCTGGACGCGCTCGGGATCGAGCGGCTGGCCGCGGTGGCCGGTGGCTCCCTCGGCGGCATGCAGGCGTTCGAATGGGCCATCCTGTACCCCGACCAGGTCGACGCGGTGGTGGGCATCGCCAGCACGCACGCGCTGCACCCCCAGGGCATGGCCTGGAACGCGATCGCCCGCGAGTCGATCATGCGCGACCCGGACTGGCAGGACGGCCACTACTACGGCACCGGCCGGGCCCCCGAAGCCGGCCTGGGGGTAGCCCGAATGGTCGGCCACGTCACCTACCTGTCCGGCGAGGCGCTGGACACCAAGTTCGGCCGCCGCCTGCAGACCCCCCGGGCCGACGGCGACCTCCGCTACACGCTGACCGAGCCGGAGTTCCAGGTCGAGAGCTACCTGCGCCACCAGGCCAGCTCGTTCGTCCGGCGGTTCGACGCCAACACCTACCTCTACACTTCCCGCGCGCTGACCTACTTTGACCTGGCCCGCCAGCACGGCGGCGGATCGCTGACCCAGGCCCTCAAGGGCGTCGCGGCCCGGACGCTGCTGATCGCGTTCAGCTCGGACTGGCTGTACCCGCCGTCGGGCTCGGAAGAGATCGCGGGGGCATTGCGTTCGCTGGATAAGCCGGTCGAGTTCGAGGTCATCGACGCGCCCTACGGCCACGACTGCTTCCTGCTGGAGGAAGCCCGGCAGACCCCCATCATCCAGCGCTTCCTGAGGAGCTCTTCGTGACCAACCAGCCCCCGCGCGAAGCGCCAGGTGCCCCGCGCGAAGCGCCAGGTGCACAGCGCGAAGCGCCTGGAACACCGCGGGCCGAAGAAGACCGGGCGTTCGGGTTCGAGACCCGGCAGCTGCACGCCGGGCAGCGCCCCGACCCGAATACGGGCGCCCGGGCGGTGCCGATCTTCCAGACGGCCAGCTACGTGTTCGAGGACCCGGAGTCGGCCGCGGCCTACTTCAACCTGCAGGAGTACGGCAACACCTACTCGCGGATCATGAACCCGACCGTCGCGGTGTTCGAGGAACGGGTGGCCAACCTCGAGGGCGGCGCCGGCGCGGTCGGGTTCGCCAGCGGGCTCGCGGCCCAGGCCGCCGCGCTGTTCACGCTGCTGGAGCCGGGCGACCACGTCGTCTCGTCCTCGGCTCTGTACGGCGGCACGGTCAACCAGTTCAAGCACGTGCTGCGCAAGCTGAACGTGGAGCTGACCTGGGTCGACCCCGATGACCCGGAGGCCTGGCGCGCCGCCGTCCGCCCCAGTACCAAGGCGTTCTTCGCCGAGACCATCGGCAACCCGGCTGGGAACGTGCTCGACATCGAGACCGTGGCCGGCATCGCGCATTCCCATGGCCTGCCGCTGCTGGTGGACAACACGTTCGCCAGCCCGTACCTGTGCCGCCCGATCGACTGGGGCGCCGACATCGTGATCCACTCGGCCACCAAGTTCATCGGTGGCCACGGCACGTCCATCGGCGGCGTGGTGGTCGAGAGCGGGCTGTTCGACTGGTCCAACGGGCGCTTCCCCGTGGTCGCGGACCCCTCGCCCGCCTACCACGGCCTGCAGTTCCACGAGACGTTCGGCACCTACGGTTACCTGATGAAGCTCCGGGCCGAGACCCTGCGCGATCTGGGCGGGGCCATGTCGCCGTTCAACGCCTTCCTGTTCCTGCAGGGGCTGGAGACGCTGTCGCTGCGGATGGAACGGCACGTCACCAACGCCCTGGCCATCGCCTCGTTCCTGGAGTCGCATCCGCTGGCCTCGAACGTGACCTACCCGGGCCTGCCGTCCAGCCGTTTCCAGCCGCTGGTGGGCAAGTACCTGCCCCGCGGGGCCGGCGCGGTGTTTTCGTTCGACTGCGCCGGCGGCCGGGCCGGCGGCCAGGACCTCATCCGCGGCCTGTCGCTCTGGTCGCACCTGGCCAACGTGGGCGACGCCAAGAGCTTGGTCATCCATCCGGCCAGCACCACGCACCGGCAGCTCAGCGAGGAGGAGCTGGCCGCGGCCGGCGTCGGCCCGGGCACGGTCCGGCTGTCGGTCGGGCTGGAAACCGCGGCCGACCTGACCTGGGACCTGGAGCAGGGCTTCGCCCTGGTCGCCGCGACGGCGGATAAGGCCACGGCCGTTAAGGCAGAAGGAGCCTCAGCATGAGTGTGGAGCTGGCCACCAGCGACTTCGACCTGACGCCGTACCAGGACGTGACCGCGATCCAGCGGGTGCTGCACCACGCGAGCACGATCGCGATCGTCGGTCTGTCCAACAACCCGCTCCGGGCCAGCTACTTCGTCGGCTACTACCTCAAGCGGCACGGCTACACGGTCATCCCGGTCAACCCGCGGGAGCAGGAGATCCTGGGGGAGAAGTCCTACCCCAGCCTCAAGGACATCCCGGTGCCGGTGGACGTGGTCAACGTGTTCCGGGCTCCGGCCGCGCTGCCGGGCATCGCCGAGGACGCGGTGGCCATCGGCGCCGGCACCCTGTGGTGCCAGTTCGGCGTGATCAACGAAGAGGGCACCAAGATCGCCGCGGAGGGCGGCCTGACCGTGATCGTGGACCGCTGCCTCAAGGTCGAGCACGCCCGCTACGTGGGCCGGATGAACTGGCTCGGCCTCAACACCCAGCGCATCACGTCGGTCCGGGGCGGCCTGCAGTAGCGCTAGGCGTCGCCGGATCCAGTGTCGCCGGATCCCGTGTCGCCGGACTCAGGGCGGCCCGGGTCAGCGTGGTCGCCGTGTGCACGATGCTGGCGATGGCGTCCTCCGGCTCGAGGCCGTGCAGGTCGGTCAGGCTGAACAGGGCTTCGGCGCTGACCACCACGGCCAGGTCGCGCTTGAGCTGAGCCAGGACCGGGGGCTGGGTCGCTCCCAGCGTGTCCTCCAGCGGCGCCAGCGCGTTGTCGATCAGGCCGAACCGCAGGCCGGGGCGGGCCGGGGCCTGACCGGGCCGGGTGATCGTGGCCGCGATCAGCGCCCGGACCACGCCTTGCCGGGCCAGCACGTGGCGCAGCAGGAACTCGGTGACGGCGGCGACCCGGGCCGCCGGGTCGTCCCGGCCGGCCAGCGGGGCCAGGGCCTCGTCCTCGGTCGGCAGCAAGCCGGCGATGGCCTCCTGCAGCAGGCTGGCCAGGTCGGGGAAGTAGCGGTAGGCCGTCGCCTCGGACACCAGCGCGGCCCGGGCCACCTCGGGCATGGTGACCTCGAGCCCGGTGCGGCTCAGTTCGGCCGCCGCCGCGACGATCGCGTTGCGGGTCCGGAGTTTCTGGTTGACCCGGCCCGTCGTCCCCGCCACGCCCATCGGTCGCCCCTCTGCGTTGCTTCCAGCGGTGCCGGTACCCGCTAGCGGTTCCCCGCGGCCTGGGCCCCGGCCGACCTCCCGGCACCGACCTGAGAGTCAGCTATCATGATGCCTCATTATTTTCATCATTAACAAGCTCCCGCCGCGTGGCGTCCTCGCCCGCCTCAACCAGGAAACCCCGGCGGGATAGCGTTGAAGCATGGCCATCACGACACGAACCCTCGGGCGCACCGGCGCCGACGTGACCATCCTCAGCTACGGCGCCATGGAGCTGAGAGGCCAGCCGCGCGGGCCCGAGATCGCCGACGAGGACGCGGGCCGCCTGCTCAACCGCGTCCTCGACGGCGGCATCAACCTGATCGACACCAGCCCCGACTACGGCCGCAGCGAGGAGCTGATCGGCCGCTACCTCGGCCACCGCCGGGACGAGTACTTCCTGGCCTCCAAGTGCGGCTGCCCGCTCAACCCGCCCGCCGACGCCACCCCGCCCTACGCGCACGACTACACCCCGGCCAACGTCCGCGCCGACGTGGAGCAGTCCCTGCGCCGCCTGGGCACCGACCGGCTCGACCTGGTCCAGGTGCACATGTCACCTAGCCAGACCACGCTGGAGCAGGACCACACCGTCGAGACCCTGCAACAACTCCAGGCTGAAGGCAAGACCCGCTTCATCGGCATGTCCGGCATCCTGCCCCACCTGCCCGGCCACATCGCCATGGGTGTGTTCGACGTGTTCCAGATCCCCTACTCGGCCGTCCAGCGCGACCACGAGCAGCTCATCACCGAGGCGGCCGACGCCGGGGCGGGCACCTTCATCCGCGGCGGGGCCGCCCGCGGGGCCGCCGCCGAGGACAAGAACTGGCGGGTCGGGCCGCTCAGCCAGGAGGCCGGGCTGGGCCAGCGGAACTGGGAGGGTTCGGGCATCGCCGACCTGCTCAGCGAGGCCGGGCTGACCAGCATGGAGTTCGTGCTGCGGTTCACGCTCAGCCACCCGGACCTGTCGACCACGATCGTCGGCACCGCCAACCCGGACCACCTGGCCAGCAACATCGCCATCGCCGAGCAGGGTCCGCTCCCGGCCGACCTCTACGCCGAAGCCAAGAAGCGCCTCCCGCTCCCGTAGGCCGCCGCTCCCGTAGGCCGGCCTTACCCGCGCAGCTCGGTCTCGAGCAGGTTCATGGCCTTGACGAAGGCCTCCTGCTCGGTGGGGGAGAGCTGGTCCAGCACCCGGGCCAGGGGCCTGGCCGCGCCGTCCAGCCATTCGCTGATCAGCTCGGCCTGGGCCGGGATGATCTCGACGATCGTGCGGCGCCGGTCGGCCGGGTCCGGGTGCCGTTCGATCATGCCCGCCCGGTCCAGGTCGGCCAGCAGGCCGCTGACCGTGGTCAGGGTCAGGCCCAGCCGCCCGGCCAGCTCGCTGACGATGAGCGGCCCGTCCCGCAGCTGCTCCAGCGCGCCCACGTGCCGCGGGCTGAGCGGCGCGCTGACCGCGGGCGCGGTGCGGTCCTGCCAGCGGCGCATACCCCGGCCCACCCGGCGGAACGCCTGCATCAGGCGCAGGCAGATCACGGATTCCGCGGTGGCCGCGCCTTCCTCGGCCATGCCCCTCCCTCGGCGCGTCAACCGGCTTGACACTCGCCAAGCTCAGTTTATACGGTTTGGCCAACCAAATAGTTTTACTATCAACACCATTTTACCGAAGGCTGCGGGGCGGGGCTTCCGGCCCGGCCCGGACCAGACAGGGGAGCGGTATGACATCGCCCGAACCGCTGACCGAATCCGACCTTCAGGCCCTGCTGCAGGGCGGTGAACTGGCTGGGTCCTGGACGCTGGACCCGGCCCGGTCCCAGGTCCGGCTCACCACCCGCCACACCTGGGGGCTGCTTCCGCTGCACGGCGCCTTCGAGAAGGTGACCGGCCACGGCACGGTCACCCCGGCCGGGGAGGTCAGCGGGGTCCTGGCCGTGGGCGCCGAGTCCATCAGCACCAAGAACCCCACCCGTGACAAGCACCTCCGCTCACCAGCCTTCTTTAATATCGAACACCACCCCGAGATCACCTTCACCGTCGACGGCGCGGCCCCGGCCAGCGGCGGCGTTCGGCTCACCGGCCAGCTCAGCGTGGCCGGTAACGCCCGGCCCGCCACCGTCGACGCCCAGGTCGGCCGGGCCGGGGACGAGGTGACGCTGGACGGCGAGCTGCAGGTGGACCGGCGCGAGTTCGGCCTGACCTGGAACTTCCTCGGCATCGCCGGGAACCACGCCGCGATGGCGGTGCACGCCGTGTTCACCCGCCAGTAGCCGCGCCCCACGCCCGGCCACGCCGAACGGAAGCAGGCCCGCACCGATCGGTGCGGGCCTGCACATGCTCCCGGGTCCCTCCCGGCGCGCCGAGGCGCTGGCGGCCAGGAGGAACCCGGGTGGTCAGCCGGGTCAGTGCGCCCCGCGCACCGACTCCGTTTCCGCCTCGGGGTCGGCCCCTTCCCGGCCCGTGCCGTTCACGGCCGGCCGTGGCGCGTCCGTGTGGCCGGCGTGGCCGAGCTGGTTGATGAGGAAGTCGTACGCGGTCTCGGCGTGCTGGGTGAGGTCCACGCCGGTGATCTCGTCCTCTTCGGAGACCCGGAAGCCCATCGTCTTGTCGATGATCTTGCCGAGGATCCAGGCCACCGCGAAGGAGTAGCAGCCCACCGCGACCGGCCCCAGCACCTGGACTCCCAGTTGCCTGATCCCGCCCCCGTAGAACAGGCCCTTGTGCTGGCCGTCGAGCAGGGGGTACGCGGCCAGGAACCCGAGCGAGATCGCGCCGAACGCCCCGCCGACAAGGTGCACGCCGACCACGTCGAGCGCGTCGTCGAAGCCGAGCTTGTGCTTGAGGCCGATCGCGAAGCAGCAGATGGCCCCGGCCGCCAGGCCGAGCACGATGGCGGCCCAGGGGGCGATGAACGCACAGGCGGGGGTGATCGCGACCAGACCGGCCACCGCTCCCGAGGCCACGCCCAGCGTGGTCGGCTTGCCGTCCCGGTACCGCTCGACCAGGAGCCAGCCCCCGGCCGCGGCCGCCGTCGCGATCTGGGTGTTCATGAAGGCCAGGGCGGCAGTCCCGTCCGCCGCGAGCTCGGAACCGGCGTTGAAGCCGAACCAGCCGAACCACAGCAGGCCCGCGCCCAGCAGCACCAGCGGCAGGTTGTGCGGCCGCATCGGGTCCTTGCCGTAGCCGCGCCGCTTACCCAGCACGAGGGCGAGGGCGAGACCGGCCGAACCGGCGTTGACGTGCACCACGGTGCCGCCGGCGAAGTCCTCGATGCCCAGGCTGCTGAGCCAGCCACCGCCCCAGACCCAGTGGGCCACCGGGAAGTACACCAGCGTGGCCCAGGCGACGGTGAACACCGCCCAGGCGCCGAATTTGGTCCGGTCCGCGATCGCGCCGCTGATCAGGGCCACGGTGATGACCGCGAAGGTCAGCTGGAACGCGGAGAAGATGAGGTCGGGGATGCCGGACACCCGGGACGCCGAGTTCACCAGCCCGTGCTCACCGAGGAACTGGAAACCGCCGATGAACCCGTTGCCCTTCGAGAACGACAGGGAGTCCCCGTACAGCACCCAGGCGATGGTCACGGTGACGATGGCGATCCACGACATCATCATCATGTTCAAGGTGGTCTTGGCCCGCGTCATGCCGCCATAGAAGAACGCCAGGCCAGGGGTCATCAGCAAGACGAGGGCGGTGGCCGCCAGCATCCATGCGGTCGATCCAGTATCAATCTTCACCAAAGGCTCCTTTTGCCATCCGTTTACACAGGCTCTTAATCGCGGGTTTCACGGATTTCGCCGGCGTATTTCTCTCGTGTGAAGAAAACGCGTCCTATGTTTCAGCGACGTTTCACGGATGCCCCCAGGCCGCCGTCGGCCCCCACCTGACAAACCCCGATCCCCGTGTGGACCGGCCTTTGGGCCGACTCAGACGCGCTTGGCCCACGTCAGAAGGCCCGGTGTGCTCCTGGACACGTATTCCCCGCGACCGGCCCGCCCCCGCCCGTACTCCGGTGGCCCGCTCCCACACGGCCCCGGCCCGAGGGGCACGGCCGAATGTGCGTAATGGCTCACCGACCACACCCTGGTGTGGTCAGGGGTTCATTGCGCACATTGCGGCGAGAGGCCGAACGCGGCCACAGGCCTCCCGCGCCCCGTCAGCCACACCAGCCCCACCACTGGGGGCATGGGCCCGGGCGGTCATCCTTCGGGCGAAGCGGCCAGGTAGACCCAGCGGCCGTTCTCGCGCACGAACTGGCTCTTCTCGGCCAGGACACCTCGCTGGCCATCTTGGATGTAGACGGCCCGGAACGTGACCGTCCCGGTGTCGTCGAACATCCCGCCGTCCTCGGTCTCCAGCACCGCCAGCCGCTTCCACTCGGTGGCCGGGTCGAGGGTCAGCGTGGCCGGGCGGCCGGACCGGTGCCAGCTGCGCAGCAGGTAGTCGGCGTCGCCGACCGCGAAGGCGCAGTAGCGGGAGCGCATCAGCGCCTCGGCCGTCGGGGCCGGGGTGCCCGCGTGGTACCGCCCGCAGCAGGCCTCGTAATCGTCCCCGAGCCCGCACGGGCATGCCTGTCCGCCCACGTCAGTGCCCCTTGAACGCCTCGGCCAGCCACCAGGAGCCGCCGTCGCTGGCGACCTTGGCGTCGATGACCAGGACCCCGTCCGGGTCGCGGGCCCAGGCCGCGACCGCGGCCAGGTCGTCCGGGCCGCGGACGGTGACCCCGGTCGCGCCGAACCCGCGGCCGATGGCGGCCAGGTCGCGGTCGGGGAACGTGACCGTCTCGTGGTCGGCGCCAGTGAAGTGATGCACCTCGGCCCCGTAGGCGGCGTCGTCGTAGACCGCGATCACCATCGGCCGCCCGAGCCGGACCGCGGTCTCCAGCTCGGACACCCCCATCAGGAAGCCGCCGTCGCCGGTGGCGATGACCGGGAGCCGGTCCGGCTGGGCCAGCGCGGCGCCGATGCCGCTGGCCAGGCCGAGCCCGACCGACTGGAACGCCTGGGTGAAGCAGAACCCGAATTCGTCCGGCACCCGCAGGTAGGCGCTCGGGTAGCCCATGAAGTTGCCGGAGTCTACCGAGACCAGGCGCATCGCCGGCAGCGCCCGGTCCAGGGCCTTGCTGAACTCGCGCGGGTCGATCCGGTCGGCCGTGCCCAGGTCGTCGGTCGGCACCTGGTTCCACCAGCGCTGCCCGGCCAGGCGCTGCGCGACCGCTTCCGTCCGGTAACCGGCCCGGGCTGGCTCGCCCCCGCCCTCGCCCGCTCCGAGGGCGTCGAGGGTGTCGGCCGCGGTGGCCGCGCAGTCACCGAGGATGCCCAGGTCAACGGGCCGGTGCGCGCCCAGCGCGGCCAGGTCGTCGTCGACCTGCACGACCTGGGTCGCCGGGCCGATCAGGGTGCCATGCCGCATCGTCCACATGTTCAGGGCGCAGCCCCAGCCGACGATGAGATCGGCCCCGGCGATCAGCTCGGCGGCCAGGGGAGAGGCGAAGCCACCCGAGATGCCCAGGTCGAACTGGTCCCCGGCGAACAGGCCGTTGGCCACCGCCGAGGTGGCCAGCAGGGCCCCGGCCCGCCGGGCCAGGGCGGCGATCTCCGGCCCGGCGCCGCGGCCGCCGCGGCCGACCACGAAGACCGGGCGTTCCGCCGCCGCCAGCAGGCCCGCCAAGTCGGCCACGGCCGCGGCGCCCGGCCGGGCCGGGTCCGGCGCGGCCACCGGGGCCAGCGGCAGCGGCGCGTCCAGCGGTGCCGCCTGCACGTCGAGGGGCAGGCTGACCACCACGGTCCGGCGTCCGTGCACAGCGGTGGTGAAGGCCCGGGTGATGTCGGCCACGGCCGAGGCCGGGCCGTGGACCCGCTCGGCCACGGCGCCGACGCTGGTGGCCAGCAGGTCCTGGTCGATCCGGAAGTTGGAGTTGACCGCGGCCCCGGCGGTGTCGGCGGCCAGCACGATCATCGGGGTACGGCTCTTGGCCGCCTCGGTGATGCCGGTCATCGCGTTGGTGAGACCGCAGCCCTGGTGGACCGAGAGCACGGCGGGCCGCCCGGCCAGGCGGCTGTAGGCGTCGGCCATGGACGCGGCGCCGCCCTCGTGCCGGGCCGCGGTGAACGGGACCCCGCCGGCCCGGAGCGCGTTGGTGACGTGGAAGTTGCCGCTGCCGACCACGCCGAAACAGTGCCCGGCCCCGAGGTCGGCCAGCACCGATCCGGCCACCGCGGCCACGTTCTGGGTCATGCGGCGACGATGGCGAAGGCCCGGGCCGGCGAGCCGGTGCCGCCGACGATCGGCAGCGGGGCCGCCACCAGCAGGGCGCCCGTCACCGGCAGCCGGTCCAGGTTCTCCAGCTGGGTCAGGCCGTACTTGTCCGCCCCGAGCAGGTGGTTGTGGGCCGGGAACGCGGGCTCCATGCCGCCGGCCTGGCCCGCGTCGATCCCCACCGTCTCCACCCCGAACCCGGTGATCGACGAGTCGGCCAGCCACTTCGCGCCCGCGGGGGAGACCCCCGGGGTGTGCGGGCCCTGGTCGTCGGCGTTCAGGAACGCGGCCGCGTCCCGGTTGAAGCGGCTCCAGCCGGTGCGGAACAGCAGCCAGGCCCCGGCGGGCAGCGGCCCGTGCGCCGCGACGTGGGCCTCGAAGTGCTCGGGCTCGAGCAGGAAGTCCGGGTGGCCGGCCACCTCGGCGGTGAAGTCGAGCACGACGGCCGGCCCGATGAGCCGCGACGGCGGGATCTGGTCCACCGGCGTGCCGTGGCGGCCGGTGGCCCAGTGGGTGGGGGCGTCGAGGTGCGTGCCGGTGTGCTCGCCGAGGTGGATGTTGTTCCAGCCCCAGGCCGGCCCGGCCTCATCGAAGTCGCTGACCTTCTCCATCGACAGCGGGATCGTGTTGGCGAACGGCGGCGGCAGCTGCAGGATCGGCGTCTGCGGCGAGAGCGGCGCGGTGAGGTCGATGACCGTCGTCTCGCCGGTCTGCAGGGCCGCGAGCAGGCTGTCAATGGCGGTCATGGCGGATTCCTCCCGATCGGGACATACGGGGCGGATCAAGGTGGCCGATGGCTCCGGACGATACTAGGAGGAGATGACCGACCTCCCCTCCGGCTCGCCCGGCGCCGCGTCCGGGGGAGAAGAGGAGTTCCGGCTTCGTTCGGTCGCGGTGGCCGCGTTCGGGCCGGCCACCTTGTTCGGGCTGGCCGAGGGGGCGATGCTGCCGGTCATCGCGCTGAGCTCGATCGACCGGGGCGCCAGCACCGCCATCGCCGCGCTGATCAACGCGCTGCTCGGCATCGGGTCGATCGTCACCAACATCCCGTCCGGCATCCTGGCCACCCGTATCGGGGAGCGGAAATCGATGCTGGTGGCCGCGGCGGTGGCCGTGGCCGGCCTGATCTTGTGCCTGGTCAATCTGGGCCATGGCGCGCTGTCGCTGACCGTGTTCGGCCTGGGCGTGCTGCTGCTGGGGGCGGCCAGCTCGGTGTACACCCTGGCCCGCCAGTCCTACCTGACCGAGGTGGTGCCGCCGCGGATGCGGGCCCGGGCGATGTCGACCCTGGGCGGCACGCTCCGGATCGGAATGTTCGCCGGCCCGTTCATCGGCGCGGGCGCGGTCGAGCTGTGGGGGTTGCCGGGGGCCTACTACGTCAGCCTGGCCGCGATGGCCGGCGCGGCCGTCATCGTCTACCGGGTGCCCGACCTGGAGAGGACCGACGAGCACCGGGCCGCCGTGGCCGAGGTGACGTCGTGGGGCATGCTCAAGCAGTACTGGCGCGTCTTCGCCACCCTCGGCCTGGGCGTGGTCCTGCTGTCGGCGATCAGGCAGACCCGGCAGGTGGTCATCCCGCTGTGGGCGGCCCACCTGGGGCTGTCACCCACCGCCAACTCAATCATCTACGGCATCGCCGGGCTCATCGACGTGGCCACCTTCTACCCGGCGGGCAAGGTCATGGACACCTACGGGCGCCGCTGGATCGCGGTCCCGTGCGCGGCCGTGCTCGGCGTCTCCTTCATCCTCATGCCGTTGACCCACGCCGTCGTCACCCTGACCCTGACCGCGATGATCATGGGCTTCGGCAACGGGATCGGCTCCGGCATCGTGATGACGCTGTCGGCCGACGCCTCCCCGGAGATCGGCCGCCCGACGTTTCTCGGCCTGTGGCGCGAGCTGGGTGACGCCGGCCAGGGCCTCGGCCCGCTCATCTTGTCCGGGGTGACCGCCGTGGCCGGTCTGACCACCGGCATCACCGCCAGCGGCCTGGTCGGTTTCGCCGCCGCCGCGGTCATGTGGACGTTCATCCCCGGCCGCCCCCGGCTGCCCCGCCTCGGGCCGCGCCGGGCCCAGGCCGCCGAGACCTACGAGCCCCGGTAGCGCGACCTCACACGGTGGCGAACCACAGGTCACCGGCAGAAAACGCGTCCGCGTCCAAGGCCGGGTTGTCCACCACCCGATCACCGAAGGCCGCCCGCAGTACCCCCGGGTCACACCGCAGCACGACCGCGTCCAGCCCGGGCACCTCAAGCACCACGACCCCCCCCGGGCCCTCGCCCGCCTCCGCCCTGTCCCACCCGGTCGCGTCCCCGATCACGATGGCCAGCGGCCCGATCAGGCTGACCAGCACCGCGACCTTCCCGCCGGTCAGGACCCGGGCCCAGTCCTCCCCGGCGTCCTCATCCCAGTCCAGCTCACCATCCAACCGCCGGGCCGTATCACGGGCCAGCTCCGCCCCCCGCTCCCCGAACGGCCAGCCTGCCCGGCGGGACCGAACGGTCGGCGGTCCACCCGGCCACTGGATCGGCATGGTAAAGGTTCGCCCGCGAACGATTCGGGCATGCGCCATTCCCGTGGGTGGCGGCTAGCATCGGGGATATGGATGCCGCCGCTGACGTGACCGAGCTGCCGGAGATTCCCGGCGACCCGCTGGCCCTGGAACGCCAGGTGTGCTTCGCCCTGTCCATCGCGGCCCGCAGCGTGCTGGCCATCTACCGGCCGCTGCTTGAGCCGATGGGGCTGACCCACCCGCAGTACCTGGTCATGCTCGCGCTGTGGGGACGGTCCCCGCTGTCGGTCAAGGAGCTGGGCGAGATGCTCCAGCTCGACGCGCCCACCCTGTCGCCGCTGCTCAAGCGGCTGGAAGCGGCGGGCCTGCTGACCCGGGCCCGGGACCAGCGCGACGAACGCCAGCTGCGCATCGAACTGACCCAGCAGGGCCACGACCTGCGCCAGCTGGCGCTGGGGGTGCCACCCGCGGTGGTGGCCCGGATCGGGGTCGAGCTGGGCGAGCTGCAGGACCTGCAGCAGGCGCTGGTCCGGCTGAACGAGGCCGCTCGCCGGGCCGGGGTGCAGCCGCTCGCGGTCCCGGCCCAGGACAGTGTGTAGGCGCTAGCCGAGCCTGCGGTCGAGGTCCAGCAGCGCCTGGGTGAACACCTCGATCGGCGCCACGGCCACGCCCGCGCCGACCTGGCCGCTGCCGTCGGAGTTGTGCAGGATCCCGGTCGTCACCTTGGGCGTGATCCCGAGCTCGACGACCTTGCGCACGTCGACCCCGACCGGGGAGCCGCGCTGGCCCCAGGTCGGCAGGATGAACCGGGTCGACCGGCCGACGCAGACCAGGTCCAGCTGCTCGGACAGCCGGGCCGCGTCGGCCATCGTGCCGCCGACCAGCTGGGCCACGGCCGGGGACCCGGCCGCGCAGGCGCCGCCGAGACCGATCAGCTCCAGCACCGAGCTGTCCCCGATGTCGGGGGCGGCGTCGTCTTCGCTGCGTCCCGGCTGGTAGAGCGCGTCGCCGACCAGCGGGGACGGCGCGTACTGCCAGGAGCTGCCCGGCCCGGCCAGCCAGGCCGCGAAGCCAGTGCCGTTGCGGCTCATGCCGGCGACGATCGAGCTGTTCTCGACCTGGCCCGCCCACAGGGTGAGGGTCCGGGCCGCGGCCATGGCCAGGCTCAGGAACAGCAGGTAGTTGGCGGACAGGAAGTCGGCCACCTCACCCCGGCGCGGGTGTGCGCCCCGCACCAGCGCGGGCAGCAGGGTCCGCAGCAGCAGGTTGGTCGAGGCCTGGGTCCGCACGTGCACGTCGTCGCCCATCGCCACCGCCTGGGCCGCGAACGACAGCACGTTGAGCGGGCCGGTCGCGGCCAGCGCGTCGGCCAGGACCGGGCCGGCCGCGTCGCGCAGCAGGATCAGCCGCTCGATGGCGCCGGGACTGTCCTTGCCGAACCAGGCCACATCGCCCGAGCCCTGGCCCAGCGGCGCGTAGGCCTGGAGGCCGGCCTCGGCCAGTTCCACCACCCAGACCGGGGTCCGCGGGCCCATCGCGGTCGCCATCGGCACCACCGTCTGATGATGGTTGGCCGAGCCGGTCCGCACCTGCCCGGAGGCCAGCAGCTCATCGGCCTGCCCGGGACCGGCGGCCCAGCCCTCGGCGCAGACCGCCGCCCGCAGGGAGCGCTGGAGCGGGTCGCGGGCGTCGCGGTATTCGATGGGCGGGCCGCTGTGCAGGATGAGCCGCTCGCCGTCCAGGGCCGGGATGACCTCGGCGGCGGGGCGGACCGTGACCACCTCCGGCACCCCGCGGTCCAGGCGCCGGTACACCTCGGCGTTGGCCGCGTCGATCACCGCCGCCCGCGGGCCGGACAGCCGCCGCAGGGCCGCCACCACCTCCGGGTCGCCGCCGCCGGGGATGCGCCAGTCGAGCTGGATGACGGGCCGGTCCTGGTCGGCGATGGCCTGGGCGAACAGGGGCAGCCCGGCATTCAGCACCGATACCTCGTCCGGCAGCCGCACCGGGTGATCGGTCTCGTGGGCGGCGGCGGTCATCGCGATTCTCCTTCGGACAGCCCGGCCAGCAGGGTCCGGGCCAGCTGGGTGAGTTCCTCTTCGGCCGCGCCGATGGTGGCGGCGTCGCGGTGGGCCTGGGTCAGCAGCCGTTCCCCGTGCTGGCGGGTGCGCTCGGCCATGCCCGCGACCACCTGCGGGGCGGCCCCGCCGTCCAGCACCCGGGTCTCCACGATGCCGCGCGGGTCGAGCACGGTGACCAGGTCGACGTCGTCGAGGTCGAGCCGGGAGCCGTTGTACTCGGCGGCCGCGTCCTGTAGCCGTTCGACGGTCAGGTCCACGCCCCGGATGCCGTCCCGGCTGGCCTTACGGACGGCGGCCCCCACGATCTGGTAGGCGGTCCGGTAGTCCACGCCGCACTGGCCCATGATGAACTCGGCCAGGTCGGTCGACTGGCTGTAGCCCGACTCCAGCGCCTGCCACATGCGGGCCGCGTTGACCTCCAGCGTGCTGATCACTCCCGCGGTCAGCCGGGTCGTACGCAGGGCCAGGTCGAGCGCGCGCGGGACCTCGCCGTAGGCGTAGATGAGGTTGTCGCTGCGGGCCGAGGGGCTCTTGCTGACGGCCAGGAACCCCGACAGGCGGCCGATCATGGTGCCGGACGCGCCGCGGATGATGGACAGCGAGTAGGGGTTCCGCTTCTGCGGCATCAGCACGCTGGACCGGCTGTAGCCGTCGGCGATGGAGACGTAGTCGAATTCGTTGCTGGCCCAGATCTCCAGGTCTTCGGCCAGTTTGCTCTGGGTGGTCAGCAGGCTGGACGCGGCCGACATGGCCGCGATCAGCCCGTCGATCTGCCACATCGCATCGCGGGTGTGCTCGATGAACCCGTCGAACCCGAGCAGGTTGGCCACCCGCGACCGGTCGTGCAGCAGGCGGCTGCCGTTGACGCACCCGGCCCCACCCGGGCTGAGGTTGATGCCGTCCAGTTCGCCGCGGAGCCGCTCGCCGTCGCGCAGGACCGGATAGGCGAAGCTGACCAGATAATGCCCGAAGGTGGATGGCTGGGCGTGCTGCAGATAGGTCTGGTCCGGCAGCCAGGTGCGCGTGTGCTGCCCGGCCAGCCCGGCGATCTCCATGCCCAGCCGGGCCGCCGCCGCGATCAGGTCGGTCAGTACCCCGCGCAGGTGCAGGCGCAGCGCGATGCGGACCGCCTCCCGGCGCGGGCGGCCCGCGTGCAGCCAGCCGGCCGCGTCCCCGATCTGCGTGGTGAAGTAGCGCTCGCGGGAGTTGTACGGCTCACCGAACGACGGGTCGTACGGGAACTCCGCCGCCGGGGTGGCCGCCGCCTGCAGCAGCACGGTCAGCAGCGCGCGGGTGGCCTCGGGCGGGATGACCTTCCGCTCGTGCAGGTCGATGACGTGGGCCAGGTCGGCCAGGTTGAGGCCGTCGTGCAGCAGCGGCGCGTCCGCGTTCTCCAGGGTGAAGCCGCTGTCGATGAGTTCCTGGGCCGGCCCGCTGACGGGCGGCCCCAGGCGGGCTTGGGCGGGCATCAGGTCTCCTTCGCGGCGGCTTCGTCGACGGCGTCGAGCAGTCCACCGGTGTGCCAGAAAATCGTGGTCAGGCCGGGATCGGCGGCGGTCCCGCCGAGGATCGCGGGCAGCGCGGCCAGGGCCTTGGCCGTGTACACCGGATCGAGCACCAGCCCCGCCGTCCGCAGCGCCAGCCGCGCCGCCGCCCGCCCCTGGGCCGAGGCGAGCCCGTGCCCGGGGCCGCGGCCGTCGGTCAGCTCGACGTCGTCCGGGCCCGGCGCCGGGGTCCCCAGCTGCCGGGCACAGCCGGTGGCCATGGCCAGCACCCGCTGGCGGGTCTCGGCGGGAGGCCGCGACACCGACACGCCCGCCAGCCGCCACGGCCGCCCGAGCGCGACGGTCCCCGAGACCAGCCCGGCCAGCGTGCCCCCGGACCCGGTGGCCGTCACCACCGTCACCCGCCCGCCAGGCCAGCCCGCCTCACTAATCCCACCGGCCCCACCAGCCCCATCAGTTAGCTGGCGCGCCAACTCGGCGGCGGCCCAGTGGAAACCAGCCGCGGACCGGGCGGTGGCGCCGCCGCGCGGGATCGGGAACGGGCGCTCGCCCGCGGCTTCGAGCCGGGCCGCGGCCTGGGCGATCCCGGCGTCGACCGACTCGCGGTCCGGATCGCCGGTGAACACGACCTCGGCCCCCCAGTGCCGGGCCAAGGCCAGGTTGGGATGCTCCTGCTCCGGCGCGGTCCCGGCGTAGACCAGCAGCGCGGGCAGACCTGCGTGGGCCGCGGCCGCCACCGCCGCGGCCGCGAAGTTGGACCCGGTGGCGCCGCCGGTGACGATGACCGTGGCCGCCGTGGCCGCCGCGTCGGCCAGCAGCACCTCCAGCGGCCGGGCCTTGTTGCCGGCCACCGCGAACCCGGTCAGGTCGTCCCGCTTGACCAGCAGCGGGCCCGCCAGGCCCAGCGCCGCGGCCAGCCGCGGGGCCGGGGTCAGCGGGGTGGGCAGCACCGCCAGCGGCCAGCGCTCTGGCCCACCCGGCGCACCGGCCGTACCCGGCCCCGCTTCCGTGCTCGACGTCACGGCCACTGGTCCGGCTCCTGCTCCCGGGCCCGCCGGGCCCGGCTGATGACCAGGTCGACGATCTGCGGGGCGGCCCCCGGGTCGGACGGGTTGCTGGTCGAGCCGAGGTAGGTGGCCACGTTGGCTGCCATCTTCTCCTCGTTCACCTCGAGTCCTTCGGCCAGCGCGATGGCGATCTGCAGGGCCTGGCCGGTCAGCAGGCAGACCTCGGGCAGCGCGGGCCACTCGGCCTTCCAGGTCCGGCCGTCCCGCTCGTGCTCACCGACCAGCCCTTCCATCAGCACGCCCGCGTTGACCCGGACCATCCGGGCCAGCGTGGCCAGGTGCTCGCTGCCTTCGGGGTTCCGTTTGTGACCCATGGTGATGGAGCCGATGACCGTGCTGGCCCGGGGCTCGCCCAGCTCTCCGATCTCCGGCCGCTGCAGCTCGTAGACCTCGGTGCCGAACCGGGCCAGCGTGCCCGCGATCATGGCCAGCACGCCGCCGAACTCCGCGATCCGGTCGCGGGTGGCCAGCCAGGAGATGACCGGGTCGGCCAGGTCCAGGTCGGCGCAGAACGAGGCCCGGATGTCCAGTCCGGCCGGGCCGAACGCGGCCAGCGTGCCGATGCCGCCGCCGAGCTGGCCGACCAGCCAGCGCGGCGCCCCCTCGCGCAGCCGGTCCAGGTGCCGGCGCACCTCGTCGGCCCAGGTGGCCGCCTTCCAGCCGAACGTGGTGGGTGCTCCCGGCTGGCCGTGGGTCCGGCCGCAGATGAGCGTGTCCCGGTACCGGGCGGCCAGGCTGAGCAGCAGGTCCTCCAGCATGCGCAGGTCCCGCCAGCACGCGCCGCCCACTGTCCGCAGGGCCAGGCTGGTCCAGGTGTCGGTGACGTCCTGGACGGTGGTGTCCCGGTACACGTATTCGGCCGCGGCCGGCGACAGCACCCGGCGCAGCTCCAGGATCAGCCCCTGGGTCGAGTGCCCGGTGATCCGGGCCCCCTCCGCGACCCGGTCCAGGTCCAGCCGGCCGACGGTGGCCTCGGCGGTGATCGCCGCGGCCGCCTCGGCCGGGATGAAGCCGTGGGCGGCCTGGGCCCGGGCCAGCGCGGCCAGCACGGTGAGCCAGCCCTGCACCCGGCCTTCCTCGTTGAACACCTCCCGCAGTTCCGCGGTGCCCCACAGGTGGGCGTAGGACAGCGAATCCGTGATGCGTGCGTTCACCGGGTCCCGCCCGCCAGGTCAGCGGCGGCCCGCAGCCCGTCGGCGACGAGGTCGAAGGAGGCGCCCCAGGGCACGACCACGGTGTCGCCGCGGGTCTCGATGTGGGTTTCCAGCAGGCAGCACTTGGTCAGCCGGACCTCACCGGCCGGGACCGGGGAATCCGCCGCCAGCCGGGCCGGGCACATGTCGATCTGCCGCAGCGACGCGGCCTGGTCCGGGTAGAAGTGGTCGTGGATGGCCCGGGAGCGGGCGCAGCCGATCAGCACCCAGCCGGGATCGGGCGGCGGGACCTCGTCCAGGTAGGAGATGGTGGCCCCCGGGACCCGCGCCCCGCCACCCCGGCAGGGCAGCAGGTAGTGGCGGGCCGGCTCGGCCTGGGCCAGTTCCTGCAGGTCGATGACTTCGGCCCGGGTCAGCACCGCGGGCAGGCTCTCGGCCGTGCCGAGCAGCCGGTCGACCTGGTCGCAGAACTTGGCCGGCCAGGGCGGGGCCACGTCCAGCACGTGCACCACGGCCGGGTCGGAGTCGAGCACGAAGTTGACGTGCTCGTACCGGCCCTTGACCACCACGCACCGGTGACCAGGGAACTCGGCCGCGACCCGGGCCAGCTGGCTGGGCACCGCGGTGTCGATGTCCGGCCTGGTCACCATGATCGTTTCGGCCGGGCCAGCCAGCCGGGTCACCGTGGAAACCGGGCGGAACAGGGAGTCGTCACGGTCGCCGGACCCCACCGGAGCGACCTTCGATATATCCACCTCGGCCAGCGCCACCTGGTCGCCCGAGCAGGCGATCACGAACCTCGTCCGCCGGTAGACGTCGTGGCCGGCGAACCAGTCCGCCAGCGATTCGGGGGACAGGTCGCCGCCGATGCTGGTGAAGGCCACGGTCCGGTACTGGCCGGGGATCAGCATCACGCCGCTCCTCCGGGCCGGCCCGGACCGTCCAGGTTCGTATCGACCGTGTCCGCGCGCAGCCCCAGGCGAAGCGTCTCCACCGACAGGGCCGCGCCCGGGCGGACGTTGCCGAGGTTCACGTTGGCCCCGTAGCGGCGGATCAGCCAGGTCTGCTGGGCCCGCTGCGGCGCCTCGAACAGCACCCGGTCGGCGCCGATCGCCGCCACCACCGCCGCCACCACGTCGGCCCGGACCGAGCCGTCCGGCTCGTACAGGCCGACGGTTCCGCTTTCGCGTCCCTCGGTGACGACGTAATCGGCGCCGGCCTCCAGGTCGGCCTCGGCGTCGGCCGCCCACTGCCCGGCCAGGACGGAGGCGTCGGCGTCCTTGCGGCCGATCTCGGCCAGCACCCCGAACCGCTGGGCGGCCACGCCGATCAGGCCGGACTTCTCGGCCCGGGTCAGCTCGACGGTGCCGCAGGACACCTCCACGCACGGGAAGCCGACCGCCATCGCCCAGTCCAGGAACGGGCTGACCGCGCCCTGGGCCCACGCGATCTCCAGCAGGGTGCCGCCGGTGCAGGCGCGGACCCCGTGCTGCTCCAGCAGGTCGAGCTTCTCCTCCAGGTTCTGATCGACGTAGGCCGTGCCCCAGCCGAACTTCCAGATGTCGATCAGCGGCCCGGCCACGGCCAGGTGCTGGCGGGCCTCGGGGACCGACATCCCGTCGTCCAGCACGTGCAGCAGCCCGGAGGCCCTGGGTTTCACGGTCCGGGCCGGCAGGGCCAGGAAGCCGGGCGTGCGCAGCCCCGGCCCCGGTTCCGGCCCCAGCCGGACGCTGGGCGGCACGGTGATACATTGCGCCGGTGCCTGCTCCGTCATCGGATCTCCCACCTGCGGAACTGGATGGCCTGGCCCGGCGGATCCGGGATCTGCCCGGCGTCCGCTCCAAGAGCGCCATCGGAACGGTCGCCGACGTGCTCGGCGGGGGCGACTGGTGGGCGGGACCGGGCGACGACGGCGCGGTGGTCGAAGACGACGGGCGCATGCTGGTCGTCGGCGGCGAGGCCATGCTTCCGGCCTTCGTGGCCGGTGACCCGTACGGAGCCGGGATCGGCGCGATGGTGGCCAACGTCAACGACCTGGCCGCCATGGGCGCCCGGCCGCTGGCCATCGTGGACACGCTGGTGGGGTCGGCTCCGCTGTGCGCGGAGATTCTCCGCGGCCTGCGATGGGCGGGGGAGCGCTACGACGTCCCGGTCGTCGGCGGCCACCTCACCGAGACCGACGGCCCGCCCGCGTTCTCCGCGTTCGGCCTGGGCCGGGCCAACGCCGTGCTGTCGGCCACCCACACCCGGCCCGGCCAGGTGCTCATCGTCGCCGCCTGCGTCAACGGCGCGATGCGGGATGACTTCCTGTTCTTCCGCTCGTTCGAGCAGCAGGGCTTCCAGCTGGCCGCCGACGTCCGGCTGCTGGCCGAGATCGCCGAGTCCGGCGCGGCCGTGGCGGCCAAGGACGTCAGCATGGCCGGGATGATCGGCTCGCTGGCCATGCTGCTGGAACCGAACCGGCTCGGCGTGACCGTCGACCTGGCCGCGGTCCCCACCCCGGCCGGGGTGCCGCTGGGCGACTGGCTGTGCTGCTTCCCGTCCTACGTCTTCGTCCTCACCGGGCCCGCCGACCGGGCCGACGACTGCGTGGCGATGTTCGCCGGGCACGGCATCACCGCCGCGGTCGCCGGTGAGCTCGACGATTCCGGCGCCGTCCGCCTGGCCGCCGGCGGCGCCACCGCCACCGTCTTCGACCTGCGCACCGAAGGCATCACCCGCCTGTCCCGCTGACCCGCGCCTAGGCCCGCGCATGCGCCCCACTTCCGTCCGCGGGCCTGCTCAGCCCGATTGACATGCGCTGGTGGGGGAGGCCCTGGTACAGCTCGGGCTCGCCGGTCAGGCTCCAGCCCAGGTACCGGAAGAAGACCACGTTGGCCAGCTGGACGTGAGCGATCATCCGGCGGCCGCCGAGCCACCCGGCGGTCCGGACCGCGTGCCGGACCAGCGGGCCGCCGACGCGGTGCCGCCGGAACTCCGGCAGCACGGCCAGCCGGTCGCCCTGCCACAGCACCCCGCCGTCCGGTTCGCGCCGCAGCGGATAGAGGCGGACCGTGCCCGCGGCGGTGCCGTCGACGTAGCCGACGACGTGCACGGTGGCCGCCTCGTCGTCGTGGGCGTCCCGGTCGTCCGCGGGGAAGATGGCCTGCTCGGTGACGAACACCTGGCGCCGGACGGCCAGGTGCCGGTCCAGTTCCGCGGCCGCCTGGACGTTCCGGCATTCGACCGGGCTGACGACGGTCGTGGTCATCGCGGTCACGCCACCTGCAGCGGCAGCATGCGCCGGCCGTCGGCGGGCAGCACCGGCGAACCGGGCCCGGGCCCGGGACCGGACTCGTGCTCGAGGACGGCCATGCCCGAGCAGGCCTGGCAGCGGGCACAGCCGGCCATCACCCCGGCCGAGGTCATCCCGTGGCGGCGCAGGTGCGGGACCACCTGGCGGTAGATGCTCTCGACGTAGTCCCGCGGCGGCGGCGTGGAATCGCCGAGGATGGTGCCCGGTACCGGCCGCAGCGGCACGACGAATGGGTAGACGCCGATGTCGATCGCGCGCTTGCAGCTCTCGACCGTGACCGCCGGGTCTTCACCCATGCCGAGGATCACGTAGGTCGACACCTGCCCGGACCCGAACACCTGCACCGCCCGCTCCCAGGCCGCGAAGTAGGCCTCGATACCCCACCGGGCCTTGCCCGGCGCGACCCGGGCCAGGACCTGCGGGTCGAAGGTCTCGACGTGGATGCCGACCGAGTCGACGCCCAGGTCACGGACCTGGCTGAGGACGTCCAGGTTCGAGGGCGGCTCGAACTGCACCTGGACCGGGAGCCCGGCCGCGTCCTTCACCGCCTTCGCGCACCGGGCCACGTACAGGGCGCCGCGATCGGGGGTGGCGGTGCTGCCGGTGGTGAGGGTGGCGTCGACCGCGCCGTCCAGTTCCTTGGCCGCCACCGCGACCTCGGCCAGCATCTCCGGCGTCTTCTTGGCGATCGTGCGCCCGCCCGCCAGCGAGAGCCCGATGCCGCAGAACTGGCACTGGTCGGCGTTTCCCCAGTACGCGCAGGTCTGCAGGACCGTGCTGGCCAGCGAGTCCAGGTGCATCAGCGCGATCTTCCAGTACTCGAGGCCGTCCGCCGTCTTCATGTTGTAGAAGTTCGGCTGCGGGGCCGGGCGAGCCTCGGCCAGCCGCACGGTGCCCTGGTAGATGCCGAACCCCTCGTCATCCGCACGCAACGCGTACGGCGACTCCGCCACGTAGGACGCGCTGGTCGGGACGGTCGTGGGCACCCCGTCGATCCACAGCATCCCCGCGTCGGACGGGCCGGCTCCACCCTGGCGCGTCTCCAGCTCGGTCTCGACCCGCAGGCCGACCGACTGGAGCTCAGCGATGAGATCAGCAGTGGCTGACCTGGGCATCTGCGACATGGGTCACGTTCCTCCGTTCCCGCGTCCAGCGACCGATCGGGGGGTTCGGCCCCGGCTGTCCGCGCAGCAAACGCTGTGGCGTCCACTATAGGAAACGAAGTGCCGATGGCAACAGGTGTCCCAGAGATGTCAACGCGCCAAATGCCAGGGTCAGTGATCGAGGTCGGCGCGGAGCGCGGCCACCTGTTCCTCGCGGGCCGCGGCCGAATCGAATTCCCAGTACTCGGTGGAGTTATCGGTGGTCAGCTCGCCGCTGGCCGGGTCGACCGAGACCCGCTGGACGGCGTGCACAACCCCGGTGAAACTCTCGTCCGGCCGGGTTTCCACCAGCACGCCGACGCCGCTGACAGGATCGACTTCCAATCTCCGATAGGCAATGAACGGATCCCCGGCCGGATCGCCCACCTCATCGAGCACCAGCCAGCCGCCCTCCACCCCACCGTCGCCGGCGCCCTGACCATTCCGCGCCACCTGGGCGTCCCGCGCGGCCCGCCCCATCGCCCGCCGTCGCCGCCGCGCCGCCAGCCAGCCGATCACCTCGCCGTGCCGGATCGCGAACGCGGCCGCGGTCAGCCCCTCCCGCTCGGCCGCGGTCAGGGGCAGCGCCGCGCCATCCACCGCGGCATCACCGGTCCCACCTGCGCGCGCGTCCCACGCGCCCACCAGCGCCGCCGCGGCCGCCTGCGCCCCGGCGTCATGCTCCTCATCACCATCCAGATCCAGCTCCCCACCACCCCCAGCCCCGCCGGCCTCCCCGCGCAGCCGATTCAGCCACGCCGCCACCAGCCGCGACGCGGCCGCGTACCGCTCCGGCGCCTGAGCCATCCCCGCGAACGCACTCCCCGACGCCGCCACCCACTGCGGCCCCAGCTGCCGCAACCGCGCCAGCGCCGGCCCCGCCTCGCCCCCGGCCGCCCCGCCCGCGACCGGCCCGCCCTCGCCCGCCTCGACCCCGGCCGGAGGTGGCGTTTCTGTCCCCATCGGTTGCCCCCTTCGGCTCGATTATTTACTATCCGATACGTACGTTTGACATCGGAAACACTTCTAGGGCGTTCGGACGAGAACATCTCAGGCGTTCGGCCGGCTGGTGGAAAGGTTCGGTGAAGTGGCTAGCAAGGTGGCGGTAGTGGCGGTCGGCGGCAACGCGCTGACCCGCGAGGACCAGCTTGGCACGGCCCAGCAGATCCGGGATAACGCGGCCGGGATCGCGACCGGGATCTGCGCCCTGGCCGACGCCGGGTGGCGGGTGGTGGTGGTCCACGGCAACGGCCCCCAGGTCGGCAACCTGGTCATCCAGCAGGAAACCGGCGTGACCATGGTCCCGGCTCAGCCGCTGAGCGCGCTCAACGCGATGACCGAAGGCCAGCTCGGCTCGGTCCTGACCCTCGCCATCGACTCGATCCGAGGTCCGGGCAGCGCGGTCGCGCTGGTCAGCCACATGACCGTCAGCCCCGACGACCCGGCGTTCCAGCATCCGACCAAACCGGTCGGGCCGTTCTTCGACGCCGCCCACGCCGAGCAGATGGGACGCGAACGCGGCTGGCTGATGGCCGAAGACTCCGGCCGCGGCTACCGCCGGGTGGTGGCCTCGCCGGTCCCGCAGGATCTGCTCGAACTGCCCACCCTGCGCGCCCTGGTCAGCAGCGGCCTGATCGTGCTGGCCGCGGGCGGCGGCGGGGTGCCGGTGGCCCGCACGGCCACGGGCACGTACACCGGGGTGGACGCGGTCATCGACAAGGACCTGGCCGCCGCGCGGGTGGCGGCCGGCATCGGGGCCCAGGCGCTGCTGCTGGTCACCGCGGTGGACGAGGTCTACGTCGACTTCGGCACGCCCCGGGCCCGGCCGGTCCGGGTCATGGACACCGCGCTGGCCGATCGGTACCTGGCGCAGGGCCAGTTCCCGCCGGGCAGCATGGGACCGAAGATCCAGGCCGCGGTGTCGTTCGTCCGCTGGTCCGGGGCCAGCGCCGTGGTCACCTCGGCCGCCAGCATGGCCGCCGCGCTGGCGCCGGACGCGACCACCGGCACCCGGATCGTCCCCGAGATCGTGCCCGAGACCGTCATGAGCCGAGCATGAGCGCCGACCCGCCGGGCGCCCCCAGCGCCGCCCCGCCGGCCACCCCCACCGCGACCGCCCCCAGCGCCGACCGGCCGGCCCACCACGCGGCCCGGACGATCTCCGATACCTACGCCGACTCCATGGTCCTGCTGGTGGCGACCTCGGTGATGTCCGGCCAGCCGGGCATCGGGTGGGCCGGGGCGGTGATGGCCACCCCGGCCGCGCTGGGTGACCTGGCCGAGCAGGGCTTCGCGCCCGCCGACCTGGCCGAGGCCCACGCCAACGACCTGGTCCTGGCGGTGCACGCGGCCGACGAGGGCCAGGCCGAGGCGGCCCTGGCCGCCGGGACGGATTCGATCTTCAGCGCGACCCGCCCCGGCGGCAACGGCGGCAACGGCGGCAACGGCACGGAAGGCGGCCCCCGGCACGACGCCCCGCGCACCATCGAAGCCGCGGCCGAACTCGCCCCCCGCGCCAACGTGGCCATCGTCTCCGTGCCCGGCCCCTACGCCGCCCTCGAGGCCCATCACGCGCTCACGGCCGGCCTGCACGTCCTGCTGTTCAGCGACAACGTGCCGCTGGCCGAGGAGATCGAGCTCAAGCAGCGCGCCACCGAACTCGGCCTGCTGGTCATGGGTCCGGGCGCGGGCACCGCGGTGCTGGCCGGCACCGGGCTCGGCTTCGCCAACGTCCTGCGCCGCGGGCCGGTGGGCGTGGTCGCGGCCGCGGGCACCGGGGCCCAGGAGGTCTCGGCGCTGCTGGACCGCTGGGGCGTGGGCGTGTCCCAGGTGATCGGCGTGGGCGGGCGCGACCTGTCCGCCGAAGTCGGGGGCCGGATGGCCGTCGCCGCCGTGCGGGCTCTCGACGCCGACCCCGATACCCAGGCCATCCTGATCGTGTCCAAGCCGCCGGACCCGGCCGTGGCCAAGCTGGTGCTCGAACAGTGCGCCGGCACCCCGGCCGTCGCCGTCTTCCTCGGCGTCACCGACCTCACCCAGCCCGCCGGGACCCAGCCCGCCGGAACCCAGCCCCCCCAAAGCCAGCTCTCCCGCACGCTGGAGGCGGGCGCGATCGCCGCCGCCCGCCTGACCGGCGGAACCCCCCCGAATCCCGCCCACCACCTGGCCGACCACGCGGCTCGGGCCGCGGCCCGCCTGCCCGAGCAGCGCCGCACGATCCGCGGGTTCTACTCCGGCGGAACACTCTGCTACGAGGCCCAGCTGATCATCTCCGGCCTGCTCGGCCCGGTGTACTCCAACGAGCCGCTGGTCCACGAGAACACCGTGCCCGCGCCGCCCGGCAGTCACGTGCTGCTCGACCTCGGCGCCGAGGAGTACACCGTCGGCCGGCCGCATCCCATGATCGACCCGCAGAGCCGGATCGAGATCCTGCGCGCCCAGGCCCGCGAACCCGATGTGGCCGCGGTCCTGCTCGACGTGGTCCTGGGCCACGGATCGCACGCCGACCCGGCCAGGGAACTCGCTCCGGTGCTGACCGAGATCATGGCCGACGGCGGTCCGCAGGTGGTCGCCTACGTGCTCGGCTCCGGCGGCGATTCCCAGGGCTACCAGGACCAGCGGGCCACCCTGGAGGCGGCCGGCTGCCTGGTCACCGAGACCGCGGCCCGGGCCGCCTACCTGGCCGCGGCCATCGCCGCCCGCAAGCCCGAGCTGGCCGAGCGGCGGGACTGAACATGGCCACTCCGGCGCCGGTCGCGCTGATCACCTACAGCACCAAACCGCGCGGCGGCGTCAGCCACACCCTCGCGCTCGGCGAGGCCCTGCACGCCCACGGCTACCCGGTGCTGATCGTCGGCCTGGGCGGCCCGGCCCAGGGCTTCTTCCGCCCGGTGGCCGCGCCCACGCTGATCGTCCCCGCGCCCGCCCCGCCGCCGGACGGCGGACTGGAAGCCAAGGTCGACGCCAACATCGATGCCCTGGAAGCGGCCCTCGGCGACGTCGCCGCCCGCTACCCGATTCTGCACGCCCAGGACTGCATCTCGGCCCGGGCCGCCGCCCGGGTCCGCGACGCCACCACCGCCGCCCGCCCCACCGTGGTCCGGACCGTCCACCACGTCGACGACTTCGACACCGAGAAGCTGATGGACTGCCAGCGCCAGGCCATCCTGGAGCCCGACCACGTGCTGGTGGTGAGCCGGGTCTGGCAGCGGATCCTGGCCGGCGACTACGGCGTCCAGGCCGAACTGGCCGGGAACGGGGTGACCGTCGAGCGGTTCGCCACCGCCGACCCCGGCCTGGTCCGGCGGCTGCGCCAGCAGGTGGCCCCGGCCGGGCCGCTCATCCTGTCCGTCGGCGGCATCGAGCCCCGCAAGGGCACCGACACCCTGGTCCGCGCCCTGGCCCGCCTCTGCCGAGCCGCCGCCCCCCAAGGAGCCCAGCCCCCGGTCCTGGCCGTCATCGGCGGCCACTCCTTCCAGGACCACCGCTGGTACCGGGACCAGGTCCTGGCCGAACTCCCCGCCCTCGGCCTGACCGCCGGACCAGGCCACGACGTCGTCGAGCTGGGCACGATCCCCGACGAAGAGATCCCGGCCTGGTACCAGGCCGCCGACGTGCTCGCCTTTCCCTCGACCAAGGAAGGCTTCGGCCTGGCCCCCCTGGAAGCCATGGCCGCCGGCACCCCGGCCATCGTCAGCGACCTGCCGGTCTTCGCCGAGTGGCTGCAGCCGGGCCGGGACGCCCTCCAGGTCCCGGTCGGCGACGACGTGGCCCTGGCCGCCGCCCTCGACCGGGTGCTGACCAACGAGAACCTGGCCGCCCGCCTGCGCGCGGCCGGCCAGCGGCTGGCCCGCCAGCACACCTGGGCCGCGGAAGCCGGCCGCCACCAGGGGCTCTACGAGCTCTTCACCACGACGGTCCGGCACTGAGCCATGATGCCGACCTCACTCCATCCGCAGCGCCATCCAGATGGCGGTGGCCAGCTCGTCGCCCGGGTTGCGCCACGAGTGCGGCTGATAGGTGCGGAAGTGGAGCGAGTCGCCCGGCTTGAGCTCGTGCAGCCGGCCGTTGATGGTGAACTCCAGGCGGCCGGACATGACGTAGACCAGCTCCTCGCCGCCGTGCGACATCGGCTTGGCCCCGCTGCTGGCGTGCGGCTGCACCTGCGCGAACGCGGCCGCGACCATGAACTCGTCGTAGGGCCCGGTGATGCCGCCGAGGTGGATGCCGTTGTGCGAGGTGTAGATGTCCGGGCGCTCGCCCGGCCGGGTCACCGCGGTCGGCGGCGCGTGCTCGGGCTCCTCCACGAAGTAGGCGACCGGCCGCTGCAGGGCGGCCGCGATCTTCAGCAGCGTGGTGATGGTGGGCACCATGTCGCCCTGCTCCATCTTGTGGATCGTCGCCGCCGAGACGTCGGCCCGGCTGCCCAGGGCCTGCAGGGACAGCCCGTTCTCGGCACGGAGCGCCTTGATCTTCGGGCCTATGCCCGAGACCACCTTGTGCAGCTCATCGTTCATCTAGGCCACCAGCAGGGTCGTGGAGCGGGAGTTTCGCGCAGCTTGAGACGCAGGTTGACGTGCATGCCCACATCAATTAATGATAGGAAAATAATGTTGCCTATAGGAAACGATGCTTGCTCCCGGCGAGGTTGACATGGCAAAGCGAATCATAGTTGTCGGCGGCGGCGCGGCCGGGATGGGCGCGGCCGGAGCGGCCCAGGGCACGGACCCGGAGGCCAAGGTCACCGTGCTGACCAGCTTCGAAGACGCGGCCTACAGCCCGTGCGGCATCCCCTACGTGCACGGCAAGGAGATCCCCGACTTCGACCGGCTGTTCATGGCCACCAAGCAGCACTACATCGACCAGGGCCTCGACTTCCGCTACGAGACCACGGTGTCCGCGATCGACACCAGGGCCAAGACGGTCACGCTGGAGTCCGGGGACGTGCTCACCTACGACTCCCTGGTCCTGGCCACCGGCTTCAACTACGCCCCCACCGGCGTCCCCGGCGAGTCCGGCCCCGGCCTCTACTACGTGAAGAACATCCGCGAGGCCATGGAGTGGGACAAGACCCTCGACTCGGTGCGGAGCGCGGTCGTCATCGAAGGCGGGCCGCTCGGCGCCGAGATGGTCACCGCCCTGTCCGAACGCGGCATCGAGACCCATCTGGTCGACTCGGCCGCCTGGGCCATGTCGATGGCCACCGACCCGGACATCATCAAGCCGGTCGAGGACGAGTGGCGCGAGGCCGGCGTCCACCTGCACTACAGCACCAAGCTCGAGGCCTTCCTGCGCAACCCGGACGGGACCCTCCGCGGCGTGGCCACCTCCGACGGTGAGATCGTCGCCGACCTGGCCGTCATCGCCACCCACAAGGTGGCCAACACCGCGCTGGCCAAGGCGGCCGGGATCAAGCTCGGCATGTCCGGCGGCGTCATCGTCGACGCGGGCATGCAGACCTCGGCCCCCAGCGTGTTCGCCTGCGGCGACGTGGCCGAGATCCCGCACGGGGTCTCCAACGTGCCGATCCAGGGCCTGTCCGGCAGCCACGCCTACGCCCAGGGCAAGGTGGCCGGCACCCGGGCCGCGGGCGGCGTCCGCGACTACCGCGCGGTCTACGTGCCCTGGGGCATGATGGCCGGCCAGTCGATGCTGGGCGGCGTGTCGTTCAGCGAGACCCTGGCCACCGCGCTCGGCATCGACTACGTGGCCGGGACCGCGACCGGGATCTCCCGGGCCCGCTACTACCCGGGGGTCAAGCCGGTCACGGTCAAGCTGCTGGCCGACCCGAAGACCCAGCGCCTGATCGGGGCCCAGCTGATCGGCGGTGAGGGCATCAAGGAACGCACCGACTTCCTGGCCATGTGCGTCCGCAAGGGGCTCACCCTCGACGACCTGGCCACCATGGAGAACGTCTACAGCCCGGGCATCGGCGCGCTCAACGAGCCGATCGCCCTGGCCGCCCAGAAGACGCTGGCCAACCTGGCCGCGGCCACGTCCAAGACCGGGGCCTGATCCGGTGGCCAGCCTGTTCCAGTGGGTCCGCCAGACCTCCGAACGCCACCTGATGCTCGACGCCCAGGACCGCATCGGCCGCAAGCTGGGCGCGGGCCGCCCGGCCCGGCCGCGCGGCCGCGAGATCTTCTGGCGGCGGGTCTACGTCCCGGTGTTCCACCGCCTCCCGCCCGGCGTCCGCAACGCCATGATCGCCCGCATGCCCGGCAGCCACCGGCAGCGCTGGCCGGCCGAGCCCCCGCCCGCCGGCCCCGCCGTCTAACCCAGTCTCAACCGCCCCGCCAGTCACTCAGTCACAAGGAGTCCTATGTCCACCAAGACGAACACCATCACGCCGGCGCAAGAGGGCGACGTACTGTACGACACCAGCGAGAAGGTCTTCCCCGACATCCAGGCCGAGCCGGGCCAGAAGGCCACCGTCTTCATCCACTCGGTTCCGTTCGAGGGCTCGGTCTCGCTGGTCAACCTGATGACCTCGACCCGGCTGCAGCGCAAGGGCTTCGAGCTCACCATCGTGCTGTACGGCCCGGCCGTGCTGCTGGCCTCCAACACCCGCGGCTTCCCGTCGGTCGGGGCCGAGGGCTTCCCCGGCAACCTCGCGGTCAACCGCCAGCTCAACGTCCTGCTCAAGGAGGGCGCGTCCATCTACGCCTGCCGGTTCGCCATGGGCGCGCTGTACGGCATGCGCGAGGACGACCTGATCCCCGGGGTCAAGGCGTTCAACCCGCTCGACGTGCTCGACGCCGGCCTGACCGCGTGGAAGGAAGGCCACTTCCAGCTCAACACCTGGACCGTCTGATGCCGACGACGCCCTCGCGGCACGTCGACGCCCACCGGCACCTGGGGGTGCTGCCCGCCTTCCCGTTCTACGGCGGGCCGCCGGTCAACCCCGACACCAGGGCCCGGGCCACGGTCAAGGACCTGATCGCTGACCTCGACGCCGAGGGCACCGAGCGGGCCCTGGTCATCCCGAACTACGGGGTCCCGCAGCCGGAACACTCGTTCAAGCTCAACGAGCTGGTGCTGGAGGCGGCCGGTGACAACGACCGGCTCCGGGCCGCGATCTGGGCCTCGCCCCGCCCGCAGGACGCCGAGCTCACCGAAGCCGCGCTCAAGCTGGCCGGCGAGCCCGGGGTCAAGGCGCTGAAGATCAGCTTCCTGCTCGGCGGCTCGGTCGAGGACGAGGCGGTCCTGGGTCAGCTGGACCAGATCTTCGCCACCGCCCGCCAGCACGACCTGATGGTGCACATCCACACCTCGCCCGGCGGCAGCTCCGACATCAACGAGATCGGCAAGCTGGTCGAGCGCTACGGCGACGACAACAAGATCCACCTCGTGCACTTCGGCGGGGGGATGAGCGGCCACATCAAGCTGATCGGCGGCCGCTTCTTCGACTGGATCACCGCCGGCAAGCAGGTCTACACCGACCTGACCTGGTCGATCGGGTTCGCTCCGTACTGGCTGGCGGCCGAGATCGACCGCCGCGGCATCGGCGGCGACCGGATCCTGTTCGCCACCGACCAGCCCTGGGGTGACTTCGCCGGCGAATACCACCGCATGATGGAAGCCCTCGGCGACAAGGAGCTCACCGAGCTGATCTTCCACGGCAATTTCGAGCGCCTCTACGGCTGAGCGCCCGCAAACACGCCGGAAACACGAAGGCAGGAGGTAGGGGTGGGCCGCGAGCGAACCGCTGACGTCGTCTCGGTGTCGACGGCCGGCTACCAGGCGCGGGTCACCGTCCGCGGCCACGAGCTGACCGTCGACGAGCCCGCCGAAGACGGCGGCAAGGACACCGGGCCCACCCCCACCGAACTGCTGCTGGCCAGCCTGGCCTCCTGTTACACCCTGGCCCTGCGCTGGGCGGCCAAGCACCGCAACGTCCCCCTGGGCGACATCAAGGTCGTCGCCCACGGCGCCTACGACGGCCTCAAGTTCGGCCGCATCCATCTGGAAGTCCACGGTGACCTGCCCCCCGGCGAGGAAGACGCCCTCCTCCGCGACGCCTCCCGCGTCTGCTACGTCTCCAGCACCCTCGCCGCCGGCGTCCCCGTCGACGTCACCCAGGGCCCCTCGGCCTGACCTTTCTTCCCCTATGGCTTGAGACCACGGCCTGAGTCCCACCCAGCTCCAGTCCGGCGGCGTCCTCTCGCTACCGCCCACCCCCCGAGTCCCATCACCCGAAGTGTGGGACTCCCACGCCCCCGGCCCCGAAGCCCCTCCCCATGCGTCCCTTGCGCTCCCGTCATCCCTCACGACTATGCTTGGTGCACTAATAGTTATTGCACTAACAGATCCTCGCTGGTCTGAGCCGGGAGCGTGGTCACGTGTGCTTGCCCGAAGACTCCGGGGCCGCGCCGCCGGTGCTGGTGGGCAGCCCGGTGGCCGGGATCGCCCGGGACGAGATCGTGGACGGCACCCCGGCCCTGCGCGAGCTCCACGACCAGCGCGCCCTGCTGACCGGCCTGCCCCCGGCCTTCACCACCACGGTCAGCGGGTCACCCCGGCAGGACGTCCTGCACGAGGCCAGCGACGTGTCGTTCAGCGGCGTCCGCCATCCCGAGCGCGGGCCCGGCTTCGACGTGCGGGTCGGGGCCGGCCTGGTGACCCACCCGGCCCGGGCCGGCCGGCTGGGCGCCTTCGTGACCCTGGCCGAGGTGCCCGCGGTGTGGGCCGCGATCGTGCGCGCGTTCGGCGACTTCGGCTACCGGCGGCTGGACCCTCGCCAGCGCCTGGCCCTCCTGCTCGAGGACGCCGGTCCCGCCGCGGGCCACCCGCCCGGGGCCACCAGCTTCCGGCGGCTGATCGAGCGCGAGTACCTGCACTACGGCCTGGCCGACGGCCCGGCGCCGCCGCCGTCCGGACCGCGGGACCACACCGGCGTGCACCCCCAGCGCGACGGCCGCTACTACATCGGGGTCAGCCCGGCCGCCGAGGGCGAAGCGCCCCCGCACGACCGGGCCCGCCTGACCGCCCTGGCTGACCTGGCCGGGGCGCACGGCAGCACCCGGGTCCGCCTCACCCCCTACCGGAAACCGATCGTCCTCGACATCTCACCCGGCCAGGTCGAGTCGTTCTGCGCCGGGCTGGGCCGGATCGGGCTCACCGCCCGGCCCGGCCTGTCCCGTCACCGCGGCCGGTGATGATGGTGATGGTGCCCCGGGGCTCCGTCGCTGTGACCGGACCCGTACTGCCCGGACCCGTCACCGCAGCACGCCCCGGATCCGTCGTCGCACGCCTGCCCGGGCCGGAGCACGGGTCCCACCCCCCGAATGGCCTGGCTCTGAGCCCGGGCCAGCAGGGACTGGGCCGCCTGCGGGGCGCTCTCGCCGGTCCCCGACATCCGGGCCGCGATCAGGCCGGCCACCATCGGCGTCGAGAACGACGTCCCGCTCCACCGGCACATGCCGTCGAATTGCTCGTGCCGGCCGACGTTGGGCGGTTCGGTGTACCAGTACTCCCCGTTGGCGTAGGCGTTGACCAGTCCCTCGCCCGGCGCGTAAACGTCCACCCACGGGCCGTAATTGCTGAAATTGGCCCGGTGGCGCCAGTTCGCGCTGAGCGCACCCACTCCCACCGCCCAGCAGAATGCGGCCGGCCAGAACGGGCGTCGCGAATGGTCATTGCCCGCCGCCGCCACCAGCACGACGCCCGGATAATTTTTCAGCTGCTCACCCACCACGTCGAAACCCAGCGCGGCAATGTTCCGCCGGGTGTTGGTCCCGAAGTCGAGCGAGATGATGTTGGCGCCTTTTCTGAGTTCCTGGGAAAACTGACTGACCAGGTCGGACTCATAATTCGCCCCGGCCACCCGGAACGTCCGGCGGACCTCGACCTCGGCCCGGGGGGCCATGGTCCGGACCACGCCGGCCACGAAGGTGCCGTGACCCGCGTAGGGCGCGATCCGGGCCGGGTTGATCGGCTCCGAATCTCCGGTCACGCCCGCCAGCCAGGAGTGCTGGGTGCCGGCGTCGTCGACCAGGCCGCTGTCCAGGACGGCCACGAACACGCCGTGGCCGTCGCAGGGCCCGGTTTCCACGTCCGGGTCAGGCGCGGTGGCCCCCGGGACCGGCTCCGGTTCGGTCGCGGGGCAGGTGGCGGTGGTGCAGACGTAGAAGATGTGATCGGGGGTGGCGATTCCCTCGCCGAGATCCCGGTCCAGCCGGGCGCAGACCTCGTCGACGGACCGTTCCTGGTCGGTCAGCTGGAGCAGGGTCAGGCCGCGCAGGTTACTTTCCCGGTCCCGCACCGGCTCGCTGGGCTCGATTTCCCGGACCCGGGCCACGTCTTCGTCACGAACGAGAATGTGGTGGTTCCGGTACAGATAATCCACGTCGCCAACGTTGTCTTTACCGTGGGTGTTCCAATCGGGTGGCCAGACCGCCGCATCGGGTAGCCCTCCCTCGCCGTGGAAGCCATTCAGGATCAAATCAATCTGGGCTTCAAGAACGCTTCCCGGCTCGAAACGAGCCTCATCGCCATTGGTCACGACGTCCCCCATCCCGCATTCGGTTGACCTTGATCACTGTTTAACATCATTTATGTGGAGGGCGGAGATGATGGCGGGATAAATTTGCCCGCCGACCCAGGCCGGCTGCTGCCGCTGGCGTTGTCGCGGCCGCAGGACGCCCTGCTGGCCGCGCGGGCCGTGCTGGCGACCCGGCCCGGTCCCTTTGAGGCCTCGTTCGCGCACCAGGCGATCGGGATCGTCCTGCGTGATCGCGGTGACCTGTCCGCCGCCCTTACTGAGCTGCGGAAGGGTCTGCGCCGGGCCCACGAGTCCGGTCGGCCCGAGCGCGAAGTCGACGTCCAGGCCACCCTGGCCACCGCCCTGGCCTGGTCGGGCCGCAGCCGGGAGGGCCTGGCCCTGCTGGACCAGGCGGTGGTGGCCGCCCAGGGCGCCACCGCCGGGCGGGTGCTGATGCGGCGGGCCAGCACCCTGCAGCACCTGGGCCGCTTCCGCGACGCCCACGAGGACCTCAGCCGGGCCCTGCCCTACCTGCGCCGGGCCGGCGACACGGTCTGGGAAGCGCGGTCGGTGAGCTGGCGGGCCGAGGTCTTCCTGGCCCTTGGCCTCCCCGAGCGTGCGGCGGCCGACTACGCCCGCTCCGAAGAGCTGTTCCGCGCCAGCGGGCAGGATCTTGAGTACGCCCGGGCCCGGCACAACCGCGCGCTGGTCGCCCTCAGCCGGGGTGACCTGCCGCAGGCGCTGACCTACTTCGACGAGGCCGAGAAACGCTACGACGAGCTGGGCGAGACCAATCCCGACCTGGCCATCGACCGCGGCCGGGCCCTGCTGGCGGCCGGCCTCGCCGCCGAGGCGGTCCGGGAGGCCGACACCGCGCTGGGCCGGACGCCGCCCGGCGGCGGGATCCCCTACAAGACGGCCGAGCTCGTGTTCGTGGCCGCCACCGCCGCCCTGGCCGCGGGGGACCCGGCCGCCGCCCGGCAACGGGCGCGCCGGGCCGGCCAGCTGTTCCGGGCTCAGGGCCGCGACGTCTGGGCGGCCCGGGCCGGCCTGGTCCTGGCCCAGGCCCGGTACGCGGCCGGTGAGCGTTCGGCACGGCTGTTCCGGTCGGCCGAGCAGGTCGCCGCCCGGCTCGATGCGGCCCGGGCCAGCGAGGGGCTGCCGGCCCACCTGCTGGCCGGGCAGGTCGCGCTGGCCCGGGGCCGGGCCGTGGACGCCGACCGGCACCTGGAGCACGCGGCCCGGGCCCGTCGCCGCCGTCCGCCGCTGACCCGGAGCGTGGCCTGGCTGGCCCAGGCCCTGCAGGCCGACGCGCACGGCCACGCCCGCGGCACCGTGGCCGCCTGCGCCCGGGGGTTCGACGCCCTCGATGAGCATCAGACCACGCTGGGCGCGACCGAACTGCGCGCCTACGGCACCGCGCACGGCGCCGAGCTGGCCCGGCTGGCGCAGCGCGAGGCGGTCCGCCGCGGGGACGTGCGCCGGCTGCTGTTCTGGAGCGAACGGTGGCGGGCGACCATGCTGGCGCCCCGGGCGACGCCGCCCCGGCACGACCGCGAGCTGACCGCCGAGCTGGAATCGCTGCGCACCGTGACCCGCCTGCTCGGCGAGAGCGACGAGCCCGGAGTTCGCCGGAACGCCCTCGAGCACGAGCGGCGGCGCCTCGAGGCCGCGGTGCAGGCCCGGATCCGGCGGTCGCCCGGCGGCAACACCGGGCCGCCGGGTCGGTTCGAGCTGGGTGACCTGTTCGACGAGCTGGGCCAGACCAGCCTGGTCGAGCTGGTGGAGCTGGACGGCGTCCTGCACGCGATCGTGGTCGCGGGCCGCCGGGTCCGGCTGCACACGGTCGGGGCCGTGGCCGAGCGCGAGGTCCAGCTGAGCCGCTTCGTGCTGCGCCGGCTCGCGCACCGTCCGGCCGGGCCGGACGACGGGCCGGTGCTGGCCTACCGGGGGGCCATGCTGGAGGCCGCCCTGCTCGGCCCGGCCGCGGCCGCCCTGGGCTCCGGGCCGGTCGTGATCGTGCCGCCCGGCCGGCTGGGGGCCGTGCCGTGGATGCTCATGCCCGCGCTGCGGGACCGCCCGGTGACGCTGGCGCCGTCGGCGGCGGCCTGGATCCGCGCCCGCCGGGCCAAGCCGCCGCCCCAGCGGCGGGTCGCCCTGGTCGTGGGCCCGCAGCTGGCCACCGGGGGAGCGGAGGTGACCCAGCTCCGGTCCCGGTACCCCGAGTCGGTGCTGCTCGGCCAGGGCAGCGCCACCGCTGAGCGCGTGCTCCAGGCCCTGGACGGCGCCTGGCTGGCCCACATCGCGGCCCACGGCACGTTCCGGGCCGACAACCCGCTGTTCTCATCGGTGCGGCTGGACGACGGACCGCTCATCGTGCACGATTTCGAGCGCCTGGGCCGGGCGCCGTATCAGCTGGTCCTGTCCAGCTGCGACTCCGGGATGGCGGCCGCGGTGGGCGCCGGCGAGCTGCTGGGCCTGGTCAGCAGCCTGATCCCGCTCGGTGCGGCCGGCATCATCGCCAGCGTCGTGCCCGTCAACGACCCGGCCTCGGTGCCGCTGATGCTGGCCTTGCACGCCGCCCTGCAGACCGGGGCCACCTTGCCCGAGGCGCTGCTGGCCGCGCGGCAGACCGCCCCCGGCGACCCGCTGGCGGTGGCGACCGCGCTTTCGTTCGTGGCCTTCGGCTGCTGACGCCGAACCGGTCAGAGCGTGACCCACACGGTGGCGGCGTCGATGCTGTCCGCGGTCCGGCAGCGCAGCCGGAACCGGCCGGCCGGGACCGGCTCGACACAGAAACAGCCGGTCACGTCCACCCGGGCCGTGCCCGCCGGGCCGGCCTGGGTCTGCACGTTGATCGTCCCCTCCCGGGGCGGCAGGATCTGCCCGAACAGGCCCTCGTCGGTGACTTCCAGTTCGATGGTCAGGTGGGCCGAGCTGAACGTGAGCGAGCGGATGCCGGCCGCTTCGGACCGTACCGGCGCGCTGGCCTCCAGGCCGGCCGCGGAGTCCCGGGTCAGCTCGGCGAGCTCGGCGTCGATGGTGCGCCAGGCGTAGGCGGCCCGGGCCATCTCGATCCAGTCGGCCGGGACGGCTTCCCGCTCCTGCACGGCGGTACGCAGGGCCGCCAGCAGC
>DASXJM010000457.1:0-3632 GCA_036497405.1 Streptosporangiaceae bacterium
CGGCGGCCCCATGTCCAGCTGGAACTCCTGGTCCTGGCGCTGGAACCCGTGGCTGCTGGCCGCGCGCGGCTACGCCGTGCTGCTGCCCGACCCGGCCCTGTCCACCGGTTACGGCCAGGACTTCATCGCCCGGGCCTACCATCAGTGGGGCGACCGGCCCTACCGCGACGTCATGGCGGCCACCGACGCCGCCCTGGCCCGCCCGGACGTCGACTCGTCCCGGACGGCCATGATGGGCGGTTCGTACGGCGGGTACATGGCCAACTGGATCGCCGGGCACACGGACCGGTTCGGCGCCATCGTCAGCCACGCGGGCCTGTGGGTGCTGGACCAGATGTTCGGCACCACCGACCTGCCCATGTTCTGGCGCCCGCAGTTCGGCGACCCGCTCACCGCCCCCGAGCGGTACGAGGCCAACTCGCCGCACCGGCACATCGGCCGCATCCGCACGCCGATGCTGGTCATCCACGGCGACAAGGACTTCCGGGTGCCGGTCGGCGAGGCGCTGCGGCTGTGGTGGGACCTGAACCGGCACGGCGCCGAGGCCAAGTTCCTGTACTTCCCGGACGAGAACCACTGGATCCTCACGCCCGGCCACGCCGCCGTCTGGTACGAGACCGTGTTCGCGTTCCTGGCCCAGCACGTCCTGGGCCAGCCCTGGCGCCGCCCGGACCTGCTCTGACCGCGGCTGCCCCTAGGCTGAAGGCATGGCTCGCGCTGATCTGGAGAAGCGGCCCGGCGAAGTGGCCGCGATGTTCGACCAACTCGCCGGGCGGTACGACCTCCTCAACGACCTTCTGTCCGCCGGGCAGGTCCGGCTCTGGCGCCGGGTCGTGGCCCGGGCCGTGGGGGCCCGCCCGGGCGAGCGCATCCTGGACCTGGCCGCGGGCACCGGGACCTCGACGGTCAGCTTCGCGGCGTCCGGCGCGGAGTGCGTGGCCTGCGACTTCTCCATTGGCATGCTGCGGGCCGGGATCGGCCGGGTGCGGTCTGACGCCAGCGGGCCGCAGCCCGCGTTCGTGGGCGGCGACGCTCTGCGGCTGCCGTTCGCCGACGGAGTGTTCGACGGTGTGACGATCTCGTTCGGCCTGCGCAACGTGGTCGACCCGCAAGGGGCCCTGGCCGAGATGCTCCGGGTCACCCGCCCGGGCGGCCGCCTGGTGATCTGTGAGTTCTCCCGCATCTCCAACCGCCCGCTGCGCGTGCTCTACGAGCGTTACCTGGCCCGGGCGCTGCCCGCCGTCGCCCGCCGGGTGTCCCGCAACCCGGCCGCCTACGAGTACCTGGCCGAGTCGATCGTGGACTGGCCCGACCAGCCCGGGTTGGCCCGTCTGCTGCACGAGGCCGGCTGGTCCGCGGTCAAGTGGCAGAACCTGACCCTGGGCATCGTCGCCGTTCATCTGGCCCGCCGGCCGGCCTAGGGGTGCCCCGCGCGGGGGCGCACCAGGGCGGCCGGCTACGTTCCCAGTGCGGGCCGGGCTTAAACTAAGGGCAAAGAACTTGTGAAGGGGTTCACAAGCGGACTCCGCACACGGCAACGGCAAAGTCAGGAATTATCCCGTGACCGAGCAGGCTTCCCCCCAGGCTGCCGCGGGTCCCGCCCCGGGCAGCACGCAGGGCGCGGCCGGCGAGGCCGACGTCATCGTGGTCGGCGCCGGGCCCTCCGGGTCGACGACCGCGTACTACCTGGCCCAGGCCGGGCTGAACGTGCTGCTGCTGGAAAAGAGCCGGTTCCCGCGCGAGAAGGTGTGTGGCGACGGCCTCACCCCGCGGGCGGTCAAGGCCCTGGTGGCCATGGGCGTCCCGATCAGCGAAGAGGACGGCTGGCTGCGCAACAAGGGCCTGCGGGTGGTCGGGGCCGGCCTGCGCCTGGAACTGCCCTGGCCCGAGCTGACCAGCTACCCCGGTTACGGCCTGGTCCGGACCCGGATGGACTTCGACCAGCGGCTGGCCCAGCGCGCCACCGAGGCCGGGGCGCACCTGATCGAGGGCGTCACCGTCACCGGTCCGGTGCGCGACGACCGGACCGGCCGGATCGTCGGCGTGACCGCCCGGCCTGACGGTGGCGAACAGCAGGTGTACCGGGGCCGGCTGGTCATCGCCGCGGACGGGAATTCTTCCCGGCTCTCGGTGTCCATGGGCCTGCGCAAGCGGGACGACCGCCCGATCGGGGTGGCCGTCCGGGGCTACTACACCAGCCCGCGGCACGACGACGACTGGCTGGAGTCCTGGCTCGACCTGTGGGACGGCGACCGGCAGCTACCCGGCTACGGCTGGATCTTCGGCATGGGCGACGGCACCAGCAACATCGGGCTGGGCCTGCTCAACACCTCGGGCGCGTTCGGCAACACCGACTACCGCGCGCTGCTGAAGCGCTGGCTGGCCGGAATGCCCCCGGAGTGGGGATTCACCGAGGAGAACCGGGTCGGCCCGGTCCGCGGGGCCGCCCTGCCCATGGCCTTCAACCGGACGCCGAGCTACACCGACGGCCTGCTGCTGGTGGGCGACGCGGCCGGGATGGTCAACCCGTTCAACGGCGAGGGCATCGCCTACGCCATGGAATCCGGCGAGATCGCGGCCCGGGTCGTGACCCAGGCGCTGGCCTGGCCGGACGCCGCCGGCGCCGAACGGGTGCTGCACGGTTACCCCCGCGTGCTCGCGGACGCCTACGGGGGCTACTACGCTCTCGGGCGGACGTTCGTGAAATTGATCGGCCGGCCTGAGCTGATGCGCTTCGCCACGCGGCACGCCATGTCGCGCCCGGCGCTGATGCGCTTCGCCCTCAAACTGCTCGCCAACCTGACCGACCCGCGCGGCGATGCCTCCGACCGGCTGATCAACGCCATGACCAGGCTGGCGCCCGCGCGCTAGTTACGCACCCCGAGAAGCGAATGTGGATACCGTGCCTAAGATGAAAATGCAGAGGGGGACCGGGGAACTATGAGCGGTTATGTGCCCATCCTCGTACTGGGTGTCCTGGCGGCGGTGTTCGCGATCTTCTCGGTCGTCATCGGCACCCTGACCGGCCCCAAGCGGTGGAACCGGGCCAAGCTGCAGGCCTACGAGAGCGGCATCGAGCCGACCCCGCAGCCACCGGGTGGCGGCCGGTTCCCGGTCAAGTACTACCTGACCGCCATGCTGTTCATCTTGTTCGACATCGAGATCGTCTTCCTGTACCCGTGGGCGGTCACCTTCAACAAGCTCGGGGCCTTCGGCCTCGTCGAGATGGTCACGTTCGTCGTCACGGTGCTGATCGCTTACGCCTACATCTGGCGTCGCGGCGGCCTGGAGTGGGATTAGTCATGGGCCTAGAAGAAATGCTGCCAAGCGGCTACCTCTTGACCACGGTCGAGAAGGTGGCCGGCTGGGCGCGCCGCAGTTCGGTGTGGCCGGCCACGTTCGGTCTCGCCTGCTGCGCCATCGAGCTGATGCAGACCGGCGGCCCCCGGCACGACCTGGCCCGCTTCGGCATGGAGCGGGCGTCCAACACCCCCCGGCAGGCCGACCTGATGATCGTGGCCGGCCGGGTCAGCCAGAAGATGGCCCCGGTGCTCCGTCAGGTCTACGACCAGATGTCCGCGCCCAAGTGGGTGATCTCGATGGGGGTCTGCGCGTCCAGCGGCGGGATGTTC
>DASXJM010000458.1:0-6725 GCA_036497405.1 Streptosporangiaceae bacterium
AGCGTGCGCTGGTAGCGCGGCCCGGACTCCAGCTTCTGGCCGGGCAGGTCGGAGGAGATGATGTTGACCGTGAGGCGGCCGCCCAGCATCTGGTCCAGGGTGGCGATCTGCCGGGCCAGCTGGGGCACCCACATCTCGCCCATCCGCACCGCGACCAGGAGCTGCATCCGGCGCAGCAGCGGCGCGACCCCGGCCGCGAAGGCGACCGAGTCGATGCCCATGATGTACCCGGACGGGAGCAGCAGGTTGTCGTAGCCGCCGTCCTCGGCGGCCAGGGCGATGGCCCGGCAGTGCTCCCAGCTCGACTGCAGCGCCGGGTCGGTCACCCCCAGGAACTCATAGTCGTCATCGCACAGCGCGGCGAACCAGGAAACCTCACACCCCATGGTGTCCTGGCGTACCCCCCGGCGGTCGCGGCAAATCAGGCCCGGCGCCTCAGTCCAGGCGCTGGCGGCCCGCCCGCCCGACGTTGACCTGGACCCGGGCCCGGCCCAGCGTGGGATGCTCGGCGGTCACCGTGACCAGCCCGGTCTGCCCCGCCCGCGAGCGCAGCCAGACCGCGCCCAGGCCCCCGTACTCGCCGAACGCGAACGGATTGTCTCCCACCAGCTCACCCGGCCCGTCGACGGCCAGGAACACCAGCCCGCTGGCGTAGCGGCGCTGGTTGCCGTAGGCGTCCACCGCGCGGAACACCAGCCGGGTGGCGTCCGACCCGTCATCGACGATTTCCAGGTCGTCGGCGGTCATGGCCAGGTGGTCACCGGCCGGGTCCGACGACATCCGGATCATGGCCACCAGCGAGCCATCCACGTAGCCCTCGATGCGCAGCTCCGGGTGGTCGTCGGGGGACACCCGCAGGTCGAGCAGGGTCGGCGGGTAGCTCAGGTGCCCGTACCGCTCGGAGTCCAGCATGGGCTGGCCCGTGCCCGCGTGGGTGTCGCCCACGAACACCGCGATCTGCTCGCAGTTGTTGGCCAGCAGGGCGTCCGGCCGGGTCCCGGTGGGGGAGGACCCGGCCCCCAGTTCCCAGAAGAACACCGGCACGACCACCGGCCGGACCCGCGGGTCGATCTGGGACAGGTAGATCGCGGCTCCCGGCTTGGCCACCCGGAACCCGTCGGCCACCCCGGCCCACTTGACCCCCTCGCCGTAGTTGCCGAACGGGCTCGCGTAGTCGAACCCGGCCCAGGCCAGCAGGCCCGCGTAGCGGGAGTCCGACTGGGCGCCGTCGTGGACCTGGGCGTGGAACACCGCCTGCTGGGCCAGGTGCGCGGGCGGGTCGGTCCACCGGTACCGGTGCGGGTGCGGCATCTCCACCCCGACCGACTCGGTGACCAGGTACGGGATGTTCGGCAGCGGCGGCAGCAGCCGCGCGTTCCCGGCCTCGTCCCGGTGGTAGTCGTTGAACGCGAACACGTCCTCGTCCCAGCCCGCCTGGCGCTGGGTGTACATCGCCCCCGACGACGGCCGGGTCCCGTCCAGCTGGCGGGCGCGGGCCCGGGTCCGCGCGTACAGCCCCGGGTGGGGCTGGGTCTCGTTCAGCCGGGTGCCCCAGATGATCACCGACGGGCGGCTGCGGTCCCGGACCACCATGTCGTGCACGTTCTGCACCACCAGGTCCTGCCAGGCCGGGCCGCCGATGTGGTGCCAGCCCGGCGTCTCCTCCCACACCATCAGCCCCAGCTCGTCGCAGGCGTCGAGGAAGTGCGGCGACTGGGTGTAGTGCGAGCAGCGGACCATGTTGCAGTTGAAGTCCCGGCGCAGGATCTCGGCGTCGCGGCGCTGGACCCGGGCGGGCATGGCCATCCCGGTGTAGGGGAACAGCTGGTGCCGGTCCAGGCCGAAAATCTTCAGCCGCTGGCCGTTGAGGAAGAAGCCGTCGGCCCGGAACTCGGCCTGGCGGAACCCGATCTTCTGCTGGACCGAGTGCGACCCGGCGCCGGGCACGGTCAGCGTGGTGGTCAGGTGGTAAAGCCGCGGATCGTCCGGCGACCACAGCCCGACCTCGCTCAGGCCGGTCAGCGGCACCGTGGTCACGGTCTGCCCGGCCGCGGGCGCGGGCAGAGTCTGGGTCACCGAGGCGATGACCTTCTCGTGGTCGGTGAGCACGGTGTCCAGCCGGGCCGGCTCCTGCCCCGCGTTCGCGCTCATGCCCGCGGTGTTGCCCGCCGTGTTGCCGGCCGTGTTGCCGGCCGTGTTGATGGTGCACTGGACGTCCACCCGCCGGGTGGGCGCCAGCACGTCCACCGTCCGCGCGTACACGTCGGACAGGTAGGCGTCCGGCACCACCCGCAGCCGGACGTCCCGGTAGATGCCGCCCGGCTGGTAGAAGTCCACCGACTGCGGCCGGGACGAGGTCGGCGGGATCGGGATGCAGCGGGCGTCCACCACCACCGCCAGCAGGTTGTCCCCGCTGGTCAGCTGGCCGGTCAGCTCGGCCGTGAAGGGCAGGTACCCGCCCTGGTGGCTGGTGATGACCTTCCCGTTGAGCAGCACGGTGGCGGTGACCATCACCCCGTCGAAGTCGACCAGGACCCGGCCGCTGGGCTCCTGGTCACCCCGCAGCTGGTCACCGTCGAGGTGCCGCCGGTAGACCCACACGTCCTCCCAGGACCGCGGGTCCCACCGCTGCCAGGACAGCTCGGTCACGCAGTGCGGCAGGGTCACCGGCGCCAGCGGGCCCTCGTGGTAGCCCGGCTGGTCGGCCCCGGTCACGTACTTCCCGAACCGCCAGCCGGTGTTCAGGTCGTACTCGCGGCCCGCCACCACCGGGCGGGCCACCGGGACCGCGGGGTCCGGCGGGCTGGCCTGCGCGCGCCCGTGCGTGACCAGCTCGGTCAGGGCGAACCCGGCCCCGGCCGCCCCGGCCGCCAGCCCCGCGACCAGCAGCGAGCGCCGGGCCAGGGCAGCCGGAAGCGAGGGATCAGGTGGTGAGCCCATGCCGAACAAACCTCCACGCATGCATGTTGGCGCGCGAAACCACGCGATCCCGGATCCGGGGTTTTCAGTGATCAGGCCTCAACCTAACGACTCCCGCCCTCGCCGGGTGGCAACTCTGCGCAACTATTCCATGACTTAAAAGCACGAAAGCCCAGAACGATGCCGTGGCTCGCCCCCGCGTTCCGGGTCGGCCGGCCGACGCCCCGGAAATGTCAGACCCTCCCCCTAGATTCGAACGCAGGTACAGATGGACTGGACACCTTGCCGAAAGTGTGTTCGACTGAATGTGCGAAAGACCGGCACCGGACCCCCCTCGGGTGCCGGGCCCGTGCCGGGTGAGGTTAAGGGAAGGCCTCGCCCGGCACGGTCCGCAGCGTAGAGAGGACGACGATGATGAACGGTGTCTCAACCAGCACTGCTTCAGCTGGCACCGTGACGTCAGCGCAGGCGCGCTCGGTGCGCGCCGGAAGGCCGTCACCGGGCGGCCTGCCGAGGACCAGGGTGGCGCCGTCAGCCCTGGGTCAGCTGGAGTCGGCCCGGCGGTACCTGGCCGAAGCGGCCGACGAGCCCGCGCCCGCCATCCGGTACGTGAACGCGCACCTGGCCGCGCTCCGGGCCGCGGCCGCGGTGGTGGCCGCCCGCGGTGAGCCCCCGACCGGCGGACGGCGCCGGCGGCCCCGCAGCGTGTGGGAACTGCTGCCGCAGGTCGAGCCGACCCTGGCCGAGTGGGCCGCGTTCTTCGCGGCCGGGGCCAGCAAGCGGGCCGCGGCCGAGGCGGGTCTGTCCCGCGCGGTGACCCTGCACGAGGCCGACGACCTGCTGCGCGATGCCGACGTCTTCGTGTCGGTGGTGGAGACCGCGCTCGGCGTCGACCAGACCCCGCTCCCGCTCCGCCCCGCGGGCTGACCCGGCCGGAAGCACCCGGACCGCCAAGCACGGCCAGGCACGGAAAAGGCGGCGCACCGTCGATTCGGTGCGCCGCCTTGACCGTGGTCGTGCGGACGTTCCTTACCTGGCTAGGGGGAAGTCAGCCTCAGAGCGTGTCGATGGCCCCGCGGGCCTCGGAGTCCAGCACGCCCCAGTTGATCAGTTCCTCGGTCAGGTCGGCCGGGGACTTGTCGTAGATGACGGCCAGCGAGCGCAGGTCCTCCTGGCGGACCGACAGCACCCGGCCGTTGTAGTCGCCGCGCTGGCTCTGGATGGTGGCGATGTACCGCGCCAGCGGGCCGGACTTCTCCTTGGGCAGCTCGTTCATCCGCTCAAGATCAATGACCAGCTTGGGCGTGGGCGCCAGCGGCGTGGGCGCGGAATCGCCCGGCAGCAGTTCCGACACCGGAACGCCGTAGAACTCGGCCAGTTCGGCCAGCTTCTGGACGGTGACCGACCGGTCGCCGCGCTCATAGGAGCCGACCACCACCGCCTTCCATCGGCCTCGTGACTTCTCCTCTACCCCGTGCAGGGACAGGCCCTGCTGAGTCCGGATCGCACGCAGTCGCGCACCCAGGGTCTTTGCGTACTCAGATGGCATTCTTGGCCCCCCGGCCAGTCGTCGCTTACGGTAACGGTTACGGACAGTGACGGTAAGCCGCGAGCACCCCAAGGTCAAGCCGAATGGCAAAAACTGGTTGAAGCTACCCGGTACCCGGCCTGCCTTACCTGAGCGTTATCTACCCCACGCTGTGTGTGCAGGAACCTCGATGTCACCGGGCTTTATCAGCGCTCTGCGACCGATTTGAGACGATCGGCAACCTCTTGTGGGGATCTGTGAACCCATCCTTGGTGTGACCCAAATCACACTACATTACGAGTCCCCACGACCACATCCCGCCTCCACCCCCGCCGCCCAAAAACCGGTTTAGCCCGTTTGTGCCTCACGTGCCCCTCTCCGCCACCCAATCCGGGCCCCCGGCCCCCTCCCGCCCCGCCGTCTCGCCCGGTCCCCGGCCCTCTGCCCCCGGCCCCGGCCGGTCCGCCCGCCCCGCCGTCCTCGGACCGTTCCGGCGCGCCCAGCTTCAGTCCCAACCGGCTGCCCGCGGCCCCACCCGCCGGAACCCCCGGCGCGCCGCGAGGTGGGAGGCGGGCGCCCTGATACCGTTCATGTCGACAGACGTCCTTTAAGGACCGTTCCGTGAGGCGGTGAAGGAGGTCGCGGGTGATGCATGTGCGCAACGGCGAATCAACGCCGGGTGCCGCCAGCCCAGGCGACGCGCAAGGCGCGAACAGCGCGAAGAACCCCGAGAATGCAGGCCTCGGCCCCGATCCCAAGCGGGTCTTCGAACCCGATGAGATCCGGCGGGCGCTGACCAGGATCGCGCACGAAATCCTCGAACGGACCAACGGCGCGGGCGACATCCTGCTGCTGGGCATTCCGACCCGTGGCGTGCCACTGGCCCAGCGGCTGGCCGAGCGGGCCAGCGAATTCGAAGGCCGGGCCGTCCCCTGGGGATCGCTCGACGTGACCATGTACCGGGACGACCTGCGGCTCCGCCCGGCCCGGGCGCTGGGCAAGACCGAGCTGCCGCCGGCCGGTATCGACGGCCAGACCGTGGTCCTGGTCGACGACGTGCTCTACTCCGGCCGGACCGTCCGGGCCGCCCTGGACGCCCTGACCGACCTGGGCCGCCCGCGGGTGGTGCAGCTGGCCGTGCTGGTCGACCGCGGGCACCGGGAGCTGCCGATCCGCGCCGACTACGTGGGCAAGAACCTGCCGACCTCCCAGCGCGAGCAGGTCCGGGTGCTGCTGGCCGAGATCGACGGCGAGGACGCGGTCCTGCTCGGCGAGCGCGACACCTCCGCTGATAACAGCAAGAGGCCAGCGGGCCCAGCGGCGGACCCGGCGCAGAAGGGGGCCCTGGCGTGAAGCGGCACCTGATCGCGGCCGGCGACCTGAGCCGCGACGACGCCCTGCTGATCCTGGACACGGCCGAAGAACTGGCCCGGATCTCGGACCGGCCGATCAAGAAGCTGCCCACGCTGCGCGGCCGGACCGTGGTCAACCTGTTCTTCGAGGACTCGACCCGGACCCGGATCTCGTTCGAGGCCGCGGGCAAGCGGCTGTCGGCCGACGTGATCAACTTCTCGGCCAAGGGCTCCAGCGTGGCCAAGGGCGAGAGCCTCAAGGACACCGCGCTGACCCTGGAGGCGATGGGCGCCGACGCGGTGGTCATCCGGCACATGTCCTCGGGGGCCCCGCACCGGCTGGCGGGCTGGATCCAGGGCCACGTGGTCAACGCCGGCGACGGCACCCACGAGCATCCCACCCAGGCCCTGCTCGACGCCTTCACCATCCGGCGCCGGCTGCGCGGGGCCCCCGGGTCCGCCAGCCCGACCGGCGGCCTGGACGGGATCCGGGTCGCGATCGTGGGCGACGTGCTGCACAGCCGGGTGGCCCGGTCCAACATCGCCCTGCTCGGCACGCTGGGCGCCGAGGTCACTGTGGTCGCGCCGCCGACCCTGCTGCCGCTGGCCGTGGGCAGCTGGCCCTGCGAGGTCAGCTACGACCTGGATGCGGTGCTGCCCAAGACGGATGTGATCATGATGTTGCGGGTCCAGCAGGAACGGATGAACGCCGCGTACTTCCCCAGCGTCCGCGAGTACAGCCGCCGCTACGGGCTGGACACGACCCGGATGGGCGCCCTGCCCGAGCACGCGATCGTGATGCACCCGGGGCCGATGAACCGGGGCGTCGAGATCGCGGCCGAGGTCGCGGACTCACCGCGGGCCACGATCGTGGAGCAGGTGGCCAACGGCGTCAGCGTCCGGATGGCCGTGCTCTACCTGCTGCT
>DASXJM010000459.1:0-3387 GCA_036497405.1 Streptosporangiaceae bacterium
AAGGCCGCCACCGACCTCGGGATCGCCACCGTGTACCAGGACCTCGCCCTGTGCGACAACCTGGACATCGTGCAGAACATGTTCCTCGGCCGCGAGGAGATCAAGCGCTTCCAGCTCGATGAGATCGGCATGGAGATCCAGGCCAAGCAGACCCTGGCCGACCTGTCGGTGGTGACGGTGCGCTCGATCCGCCAGCCGGTCGGCTCGCTGTCCGGTGGCCAGCGGCAGGCGGTCGCGGTGGCCCGGGCGGTCATGCAGAACGCCCAGCTGGTGGTCATGGACGAGCCGACCGCGGCCCTGGGCGTGACCCAGACCAAGGTCGTGCTCGACCTCATCGAGACCCTGTCCGGCCGGGGCATCGCGGTCCTGGTCATCTCGCACAACCTGACCGACGTCATGAACAGCGCGGACCGGATCGCGGTGCTGTACCTGGGCCGGATGGCCGCGGTCGAGCCGGTGGAGCAGCTCGACACCGCGTCCATCGTCGAGCTCATGACCACCGGCCGCTCGGGCCGGACCCATCCCCCGGCCGGCCAGGTCCAGGCCGGGCAGCACGCGGGGGAGGCCTCATGAGCACCGAAACTCACCAGCCGTCGCCCGAGACGCCGGAGACACCCGAGTCGGCTGAGAACGGCGACGCGGCCCAGGTCGCCACGGCCGCGCCCGAGGTGATGGCCAGCTCGCTCGGCGAGTACGCAAAGATCCAGCTCCGCCGGATTCGCAGCGGCGAGAGCGGCGCGCTCCCGGTCGTCATCGGCCTGGTCGCGATCGTGATCTACTTCCAGGTCAGGAACTCGCTGTTCCTGTCGCCGGGGAACCTGGTCAACCTGCTGATCCAGGGCGCGCCCTACATCGTCCTGGGCATGGCCGAGGTGTTCGTCCTGCTGCTGGGCGAGATCGACCTGGCCGTCGGTTACACCGGCGCCGTGGCCGCGGTCATCACCGCGTGGACGGTGTTCAGCCTGCCCTGGTGGATCGCCATCATCCTGGGTCTGGCCACCGGGGCGGTCCTGGGCCTGATCTTCGGCCTGCTGATAACCAGGCTGGGGTTGCCATCGTTCGTGGTGACCCTGGCTGGCCTGCTGGGGCTGGAGGGCCTGCTGATCGTCCTGGTCGCCCGCAGCGGCCATGGGCCCGGTGGTTCGATCCCGATCAGCAACAAGATCATCGGTGACCTGACCGAGGGCAACCTCAGCCCGGCGGCCGGCTGGATCCTGATGGTCGTGATCGTGGCGGTGGCCGCGGCCATGCTGCTGCTGAGCGACCGGCAGCGCCGGTCGGCCGGCCTGGTCACCCCGCCCCTCAGCGTGACCGTGCTGAAGATCGGGGTCATGGCGGTGGCCGGCGTGGTGGTCGTGCTGATCGGCAACGCCGACCGGGGCACCGCCCTGCAGGCCCTGCGCGGGGTGCCGTGGGTGGTACCCATCATCCTCGGAGTCCTGGCCATCTGGACGTTCCTGCTGGGGCGGACCCGGTTCGGCCGGTACATCTACGCCGTCGGCGGCAACGCCGAGGCGGCCCGCCGGGCCGGGGTGAGCCTGACCCGGATCAGGACCCTGGCCTTCATGCTGACCGGGCTGACCGGGGCGATCGCCGGCATCCTCCTGGCCTCCCGGCTGGGGTCGATCTCCACCGACACCAACGGCGGCCAGCTGGTGCTGTTCGCGGTGGCGGCGGCGGTCATCGGCGGTACCCACCTGTTCGGCGGGCACGGCAAGATGATGAACGCCCTGATCGGTGGCCTGGTCGTGGCGGCGATCGCCAACGGCCTGGCCCTGCTCGGGACGAGCGCGGCGGCGACCTACATCGTCACCTCGCTGGTCCTGCTGGCCGCGGTCAGCGTGGACGCCCTGTCCCGGCGCGGCCGATCGAGCTGACGGCCCCACCGCAGTACCCGGGGAGGCATCCGTCCAGGTGGCGGGGGCCTCCCCGGGCCATGTCCGGCGGCGATACGATGCTTGAAGCTTCCAGCGATGGCGTTCCAGAGGGTTTTGAGAGGGAACGCCATTTTTCCTGGCCCGGCCTCGGCAAAGACTGAGCTGGTCCTCAGTCGGGCCGGCCAGTGTCACCTCCGACCCGTCACGCCGCGCCTGGAGGTCCCGCTTGGCCACGTTCGTGGTTGATCCGCCGCTGAGCCCGTCGCACGATCAGGACCGGGCCGGGGGCGGGACGGAACGCCGGCGTTGGCAGGTCTGGCGCTCGCCCGCTGACCAGCCCGGCTGGGCCCGGCCGGCGCTGCTGGCCATCGCCGCGGTGGCCGCCCTGCTGTTCGCCTGGAACATCACCCAGGCCGGGCTGGCCCCGTTCTACTCGGTCGCGGTCAAGAGCATGTCGGTGAGCTGGAAGGCGTTCTTCTACGGCGCCTTCGACCCCAAGGCCACCATCACCATCGACAAGCTGGCCGGCTCGTTCGCGCCGCAGGCGCTGTCGGCCCGGATCTTTGGCTACCACGCCTGGTCGCTGGCGTTGCCCCAGGTCATCGAGGGTGTCATCGCCACCCTGGCCATGTACCGGGTCGTTCGCCGCTGGGCCGGACCGGTGCCGGGGGTGCTGGCGGCCGGGATCTTCGCGCTGACGCCGATCGCCGCGTCGATGTTCGGGCACAGCATGGAAGACGGCCTGCTGACCATGAGCCTGGTGCTGGCGGCCGATGCTTACCAGCGCGCGGTGATGGAGGCGCGCCTGCGCTCGCTGATCTGGTCCGGATTCTGGGTCGGGGTGGGCTTCCAGGCCAAGATGCTGCAGGCCTGGATGGTGCTGCCCGCGCTGGCCCTCGGCTACCTGCTGTTCGCGCCGGCCCGGCCGTGGCGCCGGATCGGCCAGGTCGCGGTGGCCGGGGTGGTCATGCTGGCGGTGTCGCTGTCCTGGGTCGCCCTGTACACGTTCACCCCGGCCCAGGACCGGCCGTACGTGGACGGCTCCACCAACAACAGCGCCATCTCGATGGTCTTCGGCTACAACGGCCTGGAGCGGTTTGGCATCTCGGTCGGGGGCGCGGTCACCAGCGGGCCCGGCGTGAGCAGTGGTGGCGGTGGGGCGGCCCGCGGCGGTGCTGGCACCGGAACGGGCGGGGCCCCCGGCGGCACCGCTCCCGGCGGCACCCAGGGCGGCGGTACCGCTCCGGGTGGCGGCGCGGGCGCTGGCCCCGGTGGCACCGGGGCCGGTTCCGGCTCCGGCACGCGGGCCGGAAACAATGGCGGCACCGGTGCCCCCGGTTTCACGCCGGGTGGCCGGCTGACCGGGGCCAGCAGCTTCGGGCAGGGCTGGACCAAGCTGCTGGGCAGTGAGTTCGGGTCGCAGGTCGGCTGGCTCTACCCGCTGGCCGTGCTGGCGCTGATCTTCGGCCTGCTCTGGACGCGGCGGGCGCGGCGCACCGACCAGGTTCGG
>DASXJM010000460.1:0-3256 GCA_036497405.1 Streptosporangiaceae bacterium
GCCTCCGGCGCCGCGACCCGGCACGAGCTGGACTGGACCCCCACTGGCCCGGCCCTGCTGGCCGACCTACGGGACGCGGACTACGACGCGATCTGAGGAGCCGGTGAGCGGATTCGAACCGCTGACCTGCCGTTTACAAGACGGCTGCTCTGCCAACTGAGCTACACCGGCGGGCAGCCGCCATGCTAGCCGAATTCCGGCCGCGGCGACCTGGGCCAAACCTGGCCTACTGGCCCCCAGCCCCAGCGCGCTGGCGGGCGACCTCGTACAACGCGATCCCGGCCGCCACCCCCGCGTTCAGGGACTCGGTGGAACCCCCGATCGGAATGCGGACCACGACGTCGCAGCGGTCGGCGACCAGGCGGGACAGCCCGCGGCCTTCGGAGCCGACCACCAGGGCCAGCGGGGCGTCCGCCACCGGAAGCTCGGCCACCGGGGTGTCGCCGTCGGCGTCGAGCCCGGCCACGAACACGCCCGCTTCCTGGTAGGCGGCCAGGGCCCGGGTCAGGTTGGGCGCCCGGGCCACCGGAACTCGGGACAGCGCGCCCGCCGACGCCTTCCAGGCTCCGGCGGTGACGCTGGCCGTGCGGCGGGACGGGATCAGCACCCCGTGCCCGCCGAAGGCCGCCACCGAGCGGGCCACCGCGCCCAGGTTGCGGGGGTCGGTCACGCTGTCCAGGGCCACGATCAAAGGCAGCTGGCCGTGGGCGCTGGCCCGCTCCAGCAGCTCGTCGGGCAGCAGGTAGTCGTAGGGGCGGACGCTGAGGGCGACGCCCTGGTGCACGGCGCCGCCGGTCAGCCGGGCCAGCTCGGCGTGCCCGGCCTCGCGGACCGGGACCCCGGTTTCGGCGGCCAGCTGGACCGCCTCGCGGATCTTCTCGTCGGTTGGGGCCCGGTGCTCGATGTAGAGGGCGACCGCGGGCACGGCGGCCCGCATCGCTTCCACCACCGAGTTGCGCCCGGCCACCATCTCGGCGGCGTCGCCGCTACCGCGGACGCCGCCTCCGGTGCGCGGGCCGTCGGTGGTGCGGGGGGCGCCGGGCTCGTCCCGGTCCCGGGCCGACGCCCGGGCCGAGGTGCCCGCCTTGCGCTGGGCCGGGTGGCCCGGGCGCATGTGGGCGGGCGGCGTGGGGCCCTTGCCCTCCAGCTTCTTGCGGCCGTAGCCGCCGGTGCCGGGGCGGGGCTTGCCCGACTTGGCGTGGGTGCTCTTGTCCGGGCGGCGGCCGCCCCGGGAGCCGGACCCGCCGGAACTGCGCTCGCTCATCGGCGGATCTCCCAGCGTGGGCCGTCGGCGGTGTCCTCGACCGCGATGCCGGCCTTCTCCAGGCCTTCGCGGAGCGCGTCACCGGTGGCGTAATCCTTGCGGGCCCGGGCCGACTGGCGCTGGTCCAGGGTGACCTGGACCAGGGCGCCAACGATCTCGCGCAGCCGTTCGCTCTGGGTGTCGGTGCTGGTCCACGGCTCCGACAGCGGGTCCAGGCCGAGCACGCCGAGCATGGCCCGGACCTGGGCCAAGCTGTCCCGCACGTCGTCCGGCCGACCCTGCTGGAGGGCGGTGTTGCCGTCCCGGACCGCGGCGTGCACCGCGGCCAGCGCGGCCGGCACGCCGAGGTCGTCGTCGAGCGCGGCGGTGAACGACAGCGGCAGGTTGCCCTCGATCGCGGGGTCCCCGCCCGCGTCGCCCAGGGCTTCGGTGGCCCGGTCGACGAAGCCTTCGATCCGCTTGTAGGCGGCGGCCGCCTCGGCCAGCGAATCCTCGGAGAACTCCTGCACCGAACGGTAGTGAGCCGAGCCCAGGTAGTAGCGCAGCTCCACGGCCCGGACGGTGCGCAGGATCTCGCCGACCCGCAGCGAGTTGCCGAGCGACTTGCTCATCTTCTCGCCGGCCACGCCGAGCACCGCGTTGTGCACCCAGAACCGCGCGAACGGGTCACCGACCGACGTGGACTGGGCGATCTCGTTCTCGTGGTGCGGGAACACCAGGTCGATCCCGCCGCCGTGAATGTCGAACTGAGGGCCCAGGTACTTGGTGGACATGGCCGAGCATTCCAGGTGCCAGCCGGGACGGCCGGGACCCCAGGGGGTGTCCCAGGACGGCTCGCCGGGCTTGGCCCCCTTCCACAGCGTGAAGTCGCGTGGGTCGCGCTTGTGCGGGTGGTCGCCGGCGTCGTCGACCCCGCGCATCTGGTCCAGCCGCTGGCCGGACAGCTCGCCGTAGCTGGGGTCGGTCTGCACGTCGAAGTACACGTCACCGCCGGCCGCGTAGGCGTGCCCGGTGTCGATCAGCCGCTGCATCAGCGTGATCATCTCCGGCACGTGCCCGGTCGCCCGCGGCTCGACGGTGGGCGGACGGCAGCCCAGCGCGTCGTAGGCCTGGGAAAAGGCGCGCTGGTTCCGCTCGGCAACGGCCCACCAAGGGCTGCCTTCGGCGTCGCCGGCGCGGAGAATCTTGTCGTCGATATCGGTGACATTGCGGCAGAAGGTCACGCGATTTCCGCTCGCTTCCAGCCAGCGGATCAGAATGTCGAAGGCAATACCCGAACGCAGGTGGCCGATATGCGGGGGCGCCTGCACCGTGGCCCCACAGACGTACAGCGACACCTGCCCGGGAACCAGGGGCGTGAATTCGCGAACTTCGCGAGTAAGGGTGTCATGGAGGCGCAGGGTCACGGGGCCAAGGCTACGGGATCGTACGTACTGGCCGTGCAGGCTTTTCCAGGGCCTGGCCCGGCCGGGCCGGCCGGCTGAGCGGACCCGCCGCGAGCCCGGCCTCTGGCGCGCCGCCGGGCGCAATCGCGTCAATATGCGTAGGATCTCTGCTGATCTTCGCGGAATACCAGTAATTGTCACCTTTATCAGCCGACCGCTTCCGTGACCGGCGAAGGAAGGACGCGGGATTTGCCATGAACGGCTTCCGCCACCGGGCCGCGCGGGTACTCGGCCATGTCGCCGTGGTGATCGGCATTCTGGCCGTGATCGCGGCTGCCTTCGCCCTGTCCTACGACGCGGTGCGGGACATCGCCCGGGACGCCGGGGTCCCGGCCACGCTGGCCCGGATCTACCCGGGGATCCTCGACGCGGTGTTCCTGGTCGCCTGCGCGGCCGCCCTGATGCTGCGGGACGCCCGCTGGTGGACCCGGCTCTACACCTGGCTTTCGGTGCTGGTGACCGGCGGGCTGATCGGCGCGGCCGACGCCTACCACTCGATGGGCCTGAAGCTGCCCCACCGGACCACGGCCGGGACGATCGCCGCGGT
>DASXJM010000461.1:0-7119 GCA_036497405.1 Streptosporangiaceae bacterium
GGAGACCCCCGGCGCCGGGCTGAAGGCGCTGGTCAGCGACATCGACGACATCGACCCGCGTGAGGTCAGCTCGTTCCCGCTGGACGGCACGGACATCATCGTCCGGGTCGGCCGCTACGGGCCCTACCTGGAGCGGGAAGGCCAGCGGGTCAACGTGCCCGACGACATGGCGCCCGACGAGCTGACCCCGGAGAAGGCCGAGGAGCTGCTCGCCCAGCCCAACGAGGACCGGACCCTGGGGGCCGACCCCGGCACCGGCCTGACCGTGGTGGCCAAGTCCGGGCGGTTCGGCCCCTACGTGACCGAGGTGCTGCCCGAGGACGCCCCGTCCGGGACCAAGCCGCGCACCGGGTCGCTGCTGAAGTCCATGGCGCTGGACACGGTGACGCTGGACGACGCGCTCAAGCTGCTGACCCTGCCGCGGACCATCGGCGAGCTGGACGACGAGCCGGTCACCGTGCAGAACGGCCGCTACGGCCCGTACGTCAAGAAGGGCACCGACAGCCGCTCGCTGGAGAACGAGGACCAGCTGTTCACGCTGACCCTGGCCGAGGCCAAGGACCTGTTCTCGCAGCCCAAGGCGCGGGGCCGGGCCCGGGGCGCGGCCACCCCGCCGCTGCGGGAGATGGGCGACGACCCGGGGACCGGCAAGCCGATGGTGGTCAAGGACGGCCGGTTCGGCCCATACGTGACCGACGGCGAGACCAACGCCTCGCTGCGCAAGGGCGACGACGTCGAATCGCTGACCGTGCAGCGGGCCGCCGAACTGCTGGCCGACCGCCGGGCCAGCGCCCCGTCCAAGCCGACGCGCCGGCCCGCGGCCCGCAAGCCGGCCGCGAAGAAGCCCGCGGCCAAGAAGACCACCGCCAAGAAGCCGGCCGCCAAGCCCGCGGCCAAAAAGCCGAAGTAGAGCCGTAAGGCCGATACGCTCATCCCGTGAACTTCCGCGCCCCGCCGAAACAGGACGGCGCCGGACATCGGGCACGGCGATCGGCCAAGACCCACGACAAGTCCGGAGTGCTGTCCATCAGGCCATTCCGGCGGCTGTGGATTGCTCTCTCGCTGTCAAGTCTCGGTGACTGGCTGAGCATCATCGCGCTGACCGCGCTGGCCCCGTCGCTGTCCAAGGGCAACGCGGCGGTGGCCGTGGGCGGGGTGTGGCTGGCCACGCTGCTGCCTGCCCTCCTGCTCGGGCCGCTGGCCGGGGCCATGGCCGACCGGCTCGACCGCCGGACGACGATGATCGTCGGGGACGTCATCCGGGGCCTGCTGTTCCTGTCGATCCCGCTGTTCCCCAACCTGACCTGGATCTACGCGGCCAAGTTCCTGGCCGGCTGCGCCACCTTGTTCTGGACCCCGGCCACCAACGCGTCCGTGCCCAACCTGGTGCCGCCGGACAAGCTCGAGCGGGCCAACCAGCTCAGCCTGCTGACCACCTACGGGACCGCACCGGTGGCGGCCGGCCTGTTCAGCGTGCTGGCCCTGGTCAGCCACGCGCTGGGCAACGCCTCGCACTGGTTCACCACCAACAACGTCGATCTGGCGTTGTACTTCAACGCGGCCACCTACTTCATCGCCGCGGTGACCGTGTTCATGATCCGCGAGATCGCCAAGCGCGACGTCAGCGACAAGATCTCTTCCCCGTCCACGCTCAAGTCGGTCTGGGAGGGCTGGAGGTTCATCGGGGGCAACCCCATCGTCCGCGGCCTGGCCATCGGCATGGTCGGCGCGTTCATCGCGGCCGGGGTGGTCATCGGGCTCGGCTACACCTACATCACCCAGACCCTGCACGGCGGGAACGCGGGCTGGGGCCTGGTCTTCGCGGCCATCTTCGTCGGCATCGCGCTGGGTGTGCTGCCGGGGACTCGCTTCCTCAAGGACTTCAGCCGGCGGCGGCTGTTCGGCCTGGCCATCGTGTGCGCGGCGATCCCGCTGGCCATCATCGCGATAGTGCCCAACCTGGTCATCGTGACGATCGGGGTCGTGGTCATCGGCGCGATGGGCGGCATCGCCTACGCCACCGGGTTCACGATCGTCGGCCTGGAGGTCGACGACAGCACCCGGGGCCGGGTGTTCGCCTTCTTCGCCTCGGCCACCCAGGTCATCCTGTTCCTGGTCATCGCGGTGGCCCCGTTCCTGTCCAAGGCGTTCACCGAGCTGATCCACAGCGCGACCGGCTCCAGCAACGTCAAGGTCGGCAACGTGGTCTACGCCGCGGCCGGGCAGAACGTGGTCCTGCTGCTGGCCGCGCTGATCGCGGTGCTGGTCGGCATCAGCGCCTACCGGCAGATGGACGACCGCCACGGCGTGTCGCTGCGGGATGACCTGCTGGCCGCGATCAAGGGCGAGCCGATGCCCGAGATCCAGGCCGGGTCGGGCGCCGACGAGCCGGACCAGACCACCGTGCCCGCCCACCACGGCCTGTTCATCGCGCTGGAGGGCGGCGAGGGCGCGGGCAAGACCACCCAGGCCCGGATGCTGGCCATCTGGCTGCGGGAGCAGGGCTTCGACGTGGTGACCACCCGGGAGCCGGGGGCGACCAAGGTCGGCATGCGGCTGCGGGCCCTGCTGCTGGACACCGCGCACGCGAACATGTCACCGCGGGCCGAGGCGCTGATGTACGCGGCCGACAGGGCCCAGCACGTGGCCGAGGTGATCGCCCCGGCCCTGGATCGTGGTGCGGTCGTCATCACCGACCGCTACGTCGACTCCTCCCTGGCCTACCAGGGCGCGGCCCGCGGGCTGCGGGCCGAGGACGTGGCCTGGCTGAGCCGCTGGGCCACCGGCGGCCTCATGCCCGACCTGACCGTCCTGCTCGACCTGCCGCCGCTGGACGGCCTGGGGCGCCGTACCCGGTCCATGGACCGGCTGGAAGCCGAGCCGTCGGAGTTCCACGAGCGGGTCCGGACCGGTTTCCTGGGCCTGGCCCACCGGGAACCCGAGCGCTACCTGGTGCTGGACGCGACCCGGCCGCCCGCCGAGCTGACCGCCGAGATCGAGGACCGGCTCCGCGACCTGCTGCCGGACCCGGTGCCGGTGGTCTCCGAAGCCGACACCGGGTCGTTCCCGGCCATCACCGACGCCATGCCGGTGCCCTCCCACCGGAGGTCGTAGTGGTCGGCGGTGCCTTCGCGGACCTGGCCGGCCAGGACGCCGTCGTCGCCCAGCTGGGCCAGGCCGCCGACGCGGCCGCCCGGCTGCTGGCGGGCGAGCCCCGGGCCGCGGGCGGCATGACCCACGCCTGGCTGTTCACCGGGCCGCCCGGCTCGGGCCGCTCGGTGGCCGCGCGGGCGTTCGCGGCCGCCCTGCTGTGCCGGGACGGCGGCTGCGGGGAGTGCGCCGCCTGCCGGCAGGTGCACGCGGGTACCCACGCCGACCTGATGGTGGTCCGCCCGGACGGGCTGTCCTACGGCGTGAAGCAGACCCGGGAGCTGGTGCTGCGGGCGGCCGGGGCCCCGTCCGGCGGCCGCTGGCGGATCGTGCTGTTCGAGGACGCCGATCGGTGCACCGAGCAGGCCGCCAACGCCCTGCTCAAGGCGATCGAGGAACCGGCCCCCCGGACCGTGTGGCTGCTCTGCGCCCCGTCCGCCGAAGACCTGGTGACCACGATCCGGTCCCGCTGCCGGGTCGTCACCTTGCGGGTGCCGTCGTCGGCGGCGGTGGCGTCGGTGCTGACCGAGCGGGACGGGATCGACCCGGCCGCGGCGCTGGCCGCGGCCCGGGCCGCCCAGGGACACGTCGGACGGGCCAAGCGGCTGGCCACCGACCCCGAGGCCCGCAGCCGCCGCGAGCAGGTGCTGGCCGTGCCCATGCGGGCCCGCTCGCTCGGGCCCGCCCTGGCCGCGGCCGCGGCCCTGGTCAAGACGGCCGAAGAGGAAGCCAAGGCGGTCACCGAAGAGCTCGACGAGCCCGAGCGGGACGCCCTGCGCCAGGCGTTCGGTGAAGGGTCGACCGGGAAGGGCGTGGCCAAGGCCATGCGCGGCGCGGCCGGGGCCCTGCGCGACCTGGAGGACCGGCAGAAGTCCCGGGCCACCCGGCTCAAGCGGGACAGCCTGGACCGGGCCCTGCTCGACCTGGCCGCCTTCTACCGCGACGTGCTGATGATCCAGGCCCGGTCCGGGGTCGAACTGGCCAACGCGGACCACGAGGCGGATCTGCACGAGCTGGCGTCGTCTTCCAGTCCCGAGGCCACCCTGCACCGGATCGAGGCCATCATGCGCTGCCGGGAGCGGCTGGCCGCCAGCGTGGCCCCGCTGCTGGCGGTGGAGGAGATGACCATCTCCCTGCTGGCGGGCTGACGGCCTGATGGGCTGGGAGGCCGGCCCTGCTGGCGGGCGGGCGGCGGCGGGCGCAAGATGTTAGGGATGCCGAACCCCGAGTCAGCGCTGCCTGCGGGTCCGCCGGTCAACCACCGGCGGCCCACGATCGATGACGTCGCCCGGGCCTCCGGGGTGTCGCGGCAGACGGTGTCGAACGTCGTCCGCGGCCGGGGCCGGCTGGCCAGCACGACCCGGGACCGGGTGCTGGCCACCATCGCCGAACTCGGCTACAAGCCGCACACCGGCGCGGCCAGCCTGCGCTCGGGCCGAACCTACCGGATCGCCTACTCCATCCCGGACAGCGAGTTCGCGCCCGACAACATGATCATGCTGGAGTTCCTGCGGTTCCTGGTCACCGCGGCCCGCGGCCGCGAGCACCAGGTGCTGGTCACCACCAGTTCCGGCAGCGACCTGAGCGCCATCGACGACCTGATCTGGACCAAGTCGGTGGACGGGTTCGTGCTGGCCTCGGTGACCCAGGACGACCCGCGGGCCGTGCTGCTGGCCGAACGCAAGACCCCGTTCGCCTGCTTCGGCCGGCTACCGCCCCCGCTCCCGCAGAACTGGGTCGACATCGACAACCGGGCCGCGGTCCGCGTGGTCACCGAGTACGTGCTGGCCCGCGGGCACACCCGGCTCTGCTTCCTCGGCTACACCCCGCAGGGCCCGTGGGACGACGAGCGGGAGGCCGGGTACCGCGGCGCCATGGCCGCGGCCGGGCTGGCCCCGACCCTGATCCGGACCGATTTGGCCACCGCCGCCGTGGAGGCCGCCGTCACCCGGCTCATCACCGCCCCCGACCGGCCCACGGCGGTGGTGGCCGGCAGCGACGTGCTGGCCGCGGCCTGCTACACGGCGGCCAGCCGCCACGGGCTCAGTATCGGGTCGGACCTGGCCGTCACCGGGTTCGACGGCAGTGTGATCTCGCGGCTGCTGACGCCGGCCCTGACCACGATGGCGATGCCCCTGCCCGACCTGGCCGGGCGGCTCATCGATCGGGTCACCCAGGAGGTCACGGGCACTGGGCCGGGCCACGGGGAGTTCCTGGAGACCGTGCTGGTCCCGGGCGCGAGCGTCTGATCCGGGCCACGGGGTCCGGGGGCAGTGGCGCTTGCGTCCCGGGCCGGCCCTCGTGCTGGCCCTCGTTTTGGCTCCGGGCCGGCCCTCGTGCCGGAGTGGTTCGGGCCGTACTCTGACGGGATGGGCATGATGATGGCGGTCGCCTTCGAACGACACGGGCGGCTGTACTACCTGGATCCCGGTCCGCACACCCCGGCCATCGGCGACAAGGTGCTCGTGCCCACCGACTCCGGGCCCGAAGTGGCCGAATGCATGTGGGCCCCGCAGTGGATCTCGGACGACATCGGCGGGCTGCCGGTCTGCGAGGGCCTGGCCAGCGAGGAAGACCTGGAGCGGAACGAGTCCAGCCGCCGCCGCCGGGCCGAGTGCCGGGTCGCGGCCAAGCGGTTCATCCGCACCCACAAGCTGCCCATGAAGGTCACGGCGGTGGACTACGTGCCCGCCAGCAACGCCTTCACCGTCTACTTCAGCGCCCCGAGCCGGGTCGACTTCCGGGCCCTGGTCCGCGACCTGGCCGGTCAGCTCCGGGGCCGGGTCGAGCTCCGGCAGATCGGGCCCCGCGACGAGGCCCGGCTGCAGGGCGGCATCGGCCCGTGCGGTCGCGACCTGTGCTGCGCCACCTTCCTCAAGGACTTCGAGCCGGTCTCGGTCCGGATGGCCAAGGAGCAGGACCTGCCGGTCAACCCGATGCGCATCGCCGGGGCCTGCGGCCGTCTGATGTGCTGCCTGAAGTACGAGCATCCCTTGTATCAGGACTTCCGTAAGAACACGCCTCGCATCGGGGCGGCCGTCGAGACCCCGGAGGGTCCCGGCACGGTCACCGGCCACAATGTCCCGGCCGACAAGGTCGTGGTCAAGCTGTACGCGGACGGGTCCGCTCATGCCTGCCCGCGGGCCAGCGTGTGCGGGTCACGGCAGGCCTATGAGGCCACGCACGGCTCGGGTGCTGGCGCGTCGGGTGCGCCGGGGGCCTCGGGCGCCTCGGGCGCTTCGAGCGCTGAGCAAAACTAGTTGGGTTCGCGCCTGCGGGCGCGGAGGCGGTTGGCGATCAGGGTGCCGCCCAGCGCCCCGGCCAGGGGGAGCGTGACCAGGGTTGGTAGCTGATACCGCCAGGAAAACTGGAACACGTCGGAGCCGAACACCACGGCGAGCACGCTCAGCATGACCAGCAGGGTCCCGGCGGCCAGCATCCGGTCGTCGGGGGCCGGCCTCGGGCCGGGTGTCTGGTCGGATGTCTCGGTCTGGGGGCGGCGGCGCCGGGCGAAGACGAACAGCGAACCCACCGCACCGGCCGCGGTCAGCACGGCCAGCAGGGGGCCGGGGGCGTAGCCGCCGTCCAGCTGGTAGGCGCGCAGGAACGTGGCCAGCGGCCGGACCGTGACCGGGTCGCCCCCGCCGTAGTGCTGGCCCTGCTCGGCCACGAACGGCAGCGTCACCCCGGGCGGGAACGTGGCGTAGGTGGGCTGGAACTGCCAGCGGGAGATCGGCGTGATCGTGGAAATGCCGTCCCGGGTCAGCGCGAACAGGCGGGCCGCGTCGCGCAGCACGGACAATGGCATGGACACCGGCTGCTGCGTGGCCACCCGGGTCACGAAGTCGCCGACCACCTTGTGCTTGGTCATCCCCGCGGGCGGCTGGTAGCGCGCGTACGGTCCGCTCGGGCTGTTGAGGAGCTCGTCGATGCCCATGGCGGCCTGGGCCGGGGTCGGGCACAGCGCCT
>DASXJM010000462.1:0-2249 GCA_036497405.1 Streptosporangiaceae bacterium
GACCGCGTACACGTTGACCGCGCGCAGCCCGTCCTGGGGCAGGGGCAACGGGATCCGGTAGACCCCGTCGCCCACGTCGTAGACGCCCGGGCTGGTCCAGTCCGCCTCCGGATCATCCGGCTGCATCAGCATCGTCACCACACATGCTTAGCACGAGGCACCCCGGCGCTGGGATGTCGCCTTCCTCACCAGGCCCGGGGTGGCGCTCCGGGTTCGGGAACACTTTTGTGCAGCATGGGCCAAGAAGTGTTCCCGAACCGCGGGAAGCCGGGGGGTGGGAAGCCGGGCGGATGGGGCGGTTCAGGTGGCCGGGTTGACCTGGATCTTGATGCCTTCGCCGGCGCGGACGCTGGCCAGGGCGTCGCCGAAGCGGTCCAGGGGGTAGGGGTCGGCCAGCAGGGGGTCGGTCTTGATCGCGCCGTCGGCCATGAGGTCGGCGGCGGCGCCGAAGCTGTTCAGCACGGCCATCGAGCCGAGCACGATGATCTCGTCGTTGTAGATGCGGAACGGGGACAGCGAGACTTCGGCGTCGCCGCTGGTCACGCCGAAGATCAGCAGCCGGGCGCCCCGGTCCAGGCGGGCGAAGGCGGCTTCGATGGCGGCCGGGGCCCCGGTGGCGTCGACGGCCACGCCGAACTTCGCGGTGTCCAGGTCGGCGGCGTCGGTGGCCACGGCGGTGGCGCCGGTGGCGGTGGCCGCGTCCAGGCGGGAGGCCTTGCGGTCGACCACCGAGACCGAGCGGGCCCCGGCCCGGTTGAGCAGCTGCATGAGCAGCAGGCCCATGGTGCCCGCCCCCATGACCAGGACGTCTTCCCCGACCACCGAGCCCAGGCGGCGCATGCCGTGCACGGCGCAGGACAGCGGCTCGATCAGCGCGCCCTGCTGGTCGCTGACCGCGTCGGGGATCTTGTAGGCGTTGGCCGCCGGGACCTTGACGAACTCGGCGAACGCGCCGTCCACGGTGTCACCGATGGCGTTCCAGTTGGCGCACAGGTTGCCCCGGCCCGCGTGACAGGCCGGGCAGTGGCCGCAGAACAGCGACGGGTCGACCGCCACCCGCTCACCGCCGTGCCACTCGGACGGGACCCCGTCCCCCAGCGCCACGACCTGACCGGCGAACTCGTGGCCGGGCACGATCGGGTACGGGGTGGGCGGGAACTCACCGTCGGCGATGTGCACATCGGTTCCGCAGATGCCGCAGGCGCCGACCTTGACGATCAGCTCCCCGTGGCCGGGGGTGGGCTCGGGGGCCTCGGTCACCGCGAGCTTGCCGGGTTCCTCCCAGACGACGGCACGCATATGTCTCCCTTCGGTCTAGTCCCCGACCCGCTCGCCGCTGGCCGCGTCGAACAGGTGCAGGTGGCTGGTGTCCACGCTGACCTTGATGGTCTCGCCCGGGCGCGGGTGGTCGCGGCCGCTGCGGACGATGATGCTGCTGTCTGGCTCGTCGGCCAGGCTGCCGTAGATGTAGGAGTCGCTGCCCAGGTCCTCGACCAGTGCGACCTTAACCGTCAGGTCTCCGCTGACGCTCACCGACACGTGCTCGGGCCGGATGCCGACCACCAGCTTCTCGTGGCCGTTGGCCTCCTGCAGCTGCTTGTTCGACGGGCGGATCACGGCCTGGCCGAGCCGGACCCCGTCGCTCTCCAGCGTGCCGTCGAACCGGTTCATGGCCGGGGAGCCGATGAACGAGGCCACGAACACGTTGGCCGGGTGGTCGTACAGGTCGGTGGGCGAGGCGAACTGCTGGAGCTGGCCCAGCCGCATGACCGCGACCCGGTCACCCATGGTCATGGCTTCGACCTGGTCGTGGGTCACGTAGACCGTGGTCACGGCCAGCCGGCGCTGGAGCTCGGCGATCTGGGTCCGGGTCGACACCCGGAGCTGGGCGTCCAGGTTGGACAGCGGCTCGTCCATGCAGAACACCTTGGGCTCGCGCACGATGGCCCGGCCCATGGCCACCCGCTGCCGCTGGCCGCCGGACAGGTTGCGCGGCTTGCGGTCCAGGTACGGCTCCAGGTCGAGCAGCTTGGCCGCCTCCCGGACCCGGCGGGCACGTTCGTCCTTGGCAACGCCCTGCATCTTCAGCGCGAAGCCCATGTTCTCGCCGACCGTCTTGCTCGGGTACAGCGCGTAGTTCTGAAAAACCATCGCGATGTCCCGGTCCCGGGACGGCACGCCCACCATGTCCTTGCCGTCGATGCGGATCGACCCGTCGTCGATCTCCTCCAGGCCGGCCAGCATCCGCA
>DASXJM010000463.1:0-11855 GCA_036497405.1 Streptosporangiaceae bacterium
GGGCAGGCCCCGCTGCTTGAGGTCGGCGGTGAACCGGCGCAGCAGGTCGTCGTGCGGGGCGGCCACGATGGCCACCACGTCGCGCAGCTCGGGCGGGTCCAGGGACCGGACCGTCCCGCCCGGCCAGGGCGTGAGGGCCGAGAACGGCACCAGCGTCACCCCCATCCCGGCCGCGGCCAGCTGGGCGGCGGTCCGGGGGCTGCCGGTGCGCAGGGCGGGCATGGGCAGCACCACCCCCTGCCCGGCCGCGAACTGATCGACCCAGATCCCGAAGCCGTTGCCCGGGTCGTAGTGGACCAGCGGTTCGGCGGCCAGCTCGGTCAGGGGGACCGCGGCCAGGCCGGCGAACCGGTGCCCGTCGGCCGCCACCACCACGACCTCCTCGCGGCCGAGCAGCTCGGTGTGCTCACCGGCCCGGGTCGGCCGGGGCCCGACGATGATGTCGGTGCCCCCTCCTCGCAGCACCTCGAGCATGACGTCGGCGCTGGTGTACTCCTTCAGGTCCAGCTCGACGTCGGGGTGGCGGCGGCGCCAGTGCCGCAGCACCGGGACCAGCACCCATACCGTCATCGTCTCCGCGCAGGCGATGCGGATGCGGCCCCCGGTCCCGGCCCCGGCCCGGCGCCCGGCCAGCACGGCCCGGTCGGCCGCGGCCAGGGCGACCCGGGCCTCGGCGGCGGCCGCCCGCCCGGCCGCGGTCGGCCGCACCCCCCGCGGCAGCCGTTCGATGACCGGGGTGCCCAGCTCCCGCTCCAGGGTGGCGATCTGATGCGACAAGGCCGGCTGCGACAGGTGCAGCAGGGCCGCCGCCTTGGTCAGCGACTCCTGCTCCACGATCGTGACCAGACACTCCAGTGCCCGCAGCGAGGCCATGGAGCGATCCTGCCACCCGGCGCCCCGATCACGGGTGGGCGTCCCAGTGGCGGCGCAGGGCCGCGGTCAGCTCGGGGGCCCGCTCGTCCGGGAAGAACAGGCGGCCGCCGTCGATCTCGGCCACCTCGGTGGCGCCGGGGATGGTGTCCCGCAGCCAGTAGGCCCATTTGCGGTCGAAGAACCGGTCGGCCGTGCCCCACACCAGCACGGTCGGCACCTCCAGGCGGCGCAGGGCGGGCTCGGCGGCCAGCAGGTCGCGGCCGTGCAGCGAGGTCATGAGCCGCTGGAACTGGCGGGCCCGCGCCGGGCTGCCCAGCACCGGGTCGAGCATGGCCCGGGACACCTCCACCGGCAGGCGGGTCACGTCCTGGTAGCCGCTCCCGAAGAAGCGCTGGCGGCCGCGCTCCGGGTCGCTGGTCAGCCGCCCGGCCAGCCGCCACAGCGGCAGGCCCAGCCGGAGCAGCCGGTCGGCGGCGCGCAGGCCGGGGGGCGGCATGTTGGTGTGGGCCTCGCAGTTGGTCAGGGCCAGGGTGTGCAGCAGTTCGGGGTAGGTGGCCGCGAACACCTGGGACACCGCGCCGCCGGTGTCGTTGGCGACCAGGTCGACCGCGGGCAGGTCGAGGGCGTCGCAGCAGTCGGCCACGAAGCGGGCCAGGCCGGGCAGGGAGAAGTCCTGGTCGGGAGCGGCCGGGGTGTGGCCGTGCAGGGGCAGGTCCAGGGCGACGCACCGGCGCTGGCCGTCGAGCTCGGCGATGACGTTGCGCCACAGGTAGCTGCTGGTGCCGACGCCGTGCACGAACAGCACCGGGCGGCCCGGGCCGCCGGTGTCGACGTAGCTGGCCGGGCCGGACCGGGTGCCGACCTGGCTCCGGTGCTTGTCCAGGCGTTCCAGCTCGCTGATCATGGGGTTTCTCCCTTCCGGAGGGCCGGGTGGATAGGCTTTGAGAAAGACCGACCGTCGGTCCAACTCTTATAGACCGACTGTCGGTCTGTCAATGGGTTTTACGTCGGTCATGGCGCCGGGCACAGGGCTTGGGCGTAAGGCTGGGCATAGGGCTGGGAGCGGATGAACAGGAACGTCGAGCGGGGCCAGGCGACCCGGACCCAGCTGATCGAGGTCGCGACCGGGCTGTTCGCCACCCGCGGCTACGAGGGCACGTCGATCGAGGCCGTGCTGGCCGAGTCCGGGGCCAGCCGCGGCTCGCTCTACCACCACTTCGCGGGCAAGGACGCGCTGTTCCTGGCCGTGCTGGAGGACGTCGGCACCACGGTCACGACCCAGGTGACCGCGGCCATGCAGGACGCCGGGGACCCGGTCACCCAGCTGCGGGCCGGCCTGCTGGCCTGGATCCGGCTGGCCGGCGACCCGGTCATCCGCCAGGTCATGCTGATCGACGCGCCGATCGTGCTCGGCTGGGAGCGCTGGCGGGAACTGGACGAGCAGGGCCCGCTGGGCTTCATCCGGGCCGCCCTGGCCTGGGCCGCCGGCCAGGGCCGCCTCGACCCGGCCCAGGTGGACACGTTCGCCCACATCGTGCTGGCCGCCGCCAACGAGGTCACGCTGCTGATCGCCCGGGCCGACGACCCGGCCGCCGCGCTCCGGACTGAGGAAAGCGCGTTCAACGGCTTCCTGGACCGGATGCTCGGCCCGGCCCCCGGGTAAGGAACGGACACGAACGTCCAGATAGCCAGACAGCGGCCGTGTCGGCGAATATCGTGAGAACGGATCAGGACGTCACCGAGCGTAATTTACGGTTCAACCCGTGCTGGAATGCCCGAAGGCGGGTAGGCGCGCGCAGACATGTCATTCCTCAAGACCCTTCAGAGTTCTTCTCGCTACCGGCTGGACGACAAGATCGCCACCGGTGGTTACGGCGAGGTCTGGCGGGCCACCGACGTCCTGCTCGGGCGGACGGTCGCGGTCAAGCAACTGCCCCCGGACCGGGCCCGCAGCGAGCAGACACTGATCCGGTTCCGGGCCGAAGCCCAGCGGGCCGGCTCGCTGGGCCACGAGAACATCACCCGCGTCTACGACTATGTGGAACCGGCCCCACCCGATCCGCCGTTCCTGGTCATGGAGCTGGTCGACGGGCCGTCGCTGGCGCAGGTCCTGGCCTGCGGCGCGCTGTCCCCGGCCCAGGCCATGAGCGTCGTGGCCGGGGCCGCGGCCGGCCTGGAGGCCGCGCACGAGGCCGGGTTCGTGCACCGCGACATCAAGCCCGCCAACCTGCTGCTGACCGGGGCCGGCCAGGTCAAGGTGACCGACTTCGGCGTCTCCTACGCGATCAACTCGCAGCCCATGACCAGCAGCAACACCCTGCTGGGCACGGCCGGCTACGTGGCCCCGGAGCGGCTCACCGGGGGCGGGGTGACCGCGGCCGGCGACCTCTACGCGCTCGGGATCGTGGCCTGGGAGTGCCTGACCGGCCACCCGCCGTTCCGCGGCACGCCGCTCGAGGTGGTGGTGGCCCACCGCGACCAGCCGCTGCCGCCGCTGCCCGCCTCGTTGCCCGCTGACGTGACTGCCCTGGTTACGGAGCTCACGGCCAAGGACCCGGCCGCCCGCCCGGCCCACGCCGGTGACGTGGCGGCCCGGGCGGCCAGGCTGCGCGACCGGCTGGCCCGCGCGTCCGGTGTTTCCGTTAGCCCCCTGGCCGGCCCGTGGTCCCAGGCCGACCGGGCCGACCCGTCCAGCCCGGTCGGAGTCAGCACGGTCCCCAGCAGCGAGGTCGACCTGCTCAAGCGGGCGTTCAATCCGCCGTCGCCGCCCGTCTCGACGGAGCACTCGGCGTTGCCGGAGCAGCCGGCCCTTACGGAGCACCCCGCGTCCCGGAGGCAGCCGGCTTCTACGGAGCAGCCGGGGTTGCGGGAGCAGCCGGCCTCAACGGAGCCGCCGGTGTCGACGGAGCCGCCGGCGGTCCGGCGGCGCCCCCGCTGGGTGTGGCTGGGCTTGGGGGCGGCGGCCGCGGCGGTGGTGGCCACCGGATTGACCGTGACCCAGCTGAGCGGGGCCGGGCCCCTGGCTCAGCACCCACCCGGCTCGGCCGGCCACCGATCCCCGGCCGCCGCGGCCACGCCGGGAACGGGCGGGCAGCACCCCGGCCAGTCCCCGGCCGGCCGTCCCAGCACTGGCGCGGCCGGCGGTCCTGGCGCGGGCATCGCCCCGCAGGCCAGCCCGGGTCCCACGGGCACCGCAGCCCGCCCGGCCACGGTCACCGGCACCCAGCCGGCCGCCACCGCCAGCGCCAGCCCGGCCCCCAGCGCCACGGCCAGCACCGGGAACGGGAAGGGCAAGGGGAAGGCCAAGGGCAATGGAAAGGGCAACGGCCAGGGGAACGGGAAGGGCAACGGGAACGGGCCGGGCAACGGCTGACCGTCCGGCCGGGCTCGGCCGTCCTCAGACGCCCTCATACGATCTCAGACGCCCTCAGCCGCACGGACGGCCGGACAACGTCGGCTGCTCACGCAATGATGTCAGCTGTGACTGTATGGATAGTCCGGGCCGGCCGGCACGGCGAAGGCGAAGACCACGCGCTGCAGCACCAGGTGGTGGGGATCGGCTGGCCGGAGCTCGGTGACCTCACCCGGGTCGGGTCGGCCGGGAACCTGCGCCTGGCCCTGGACGCGGTCTACCCCGACGCCCGGCCGTCGACGCTGGCCCGCTGGGGCGACCAGCTCGAGGCGTTCCGGTTCCGGATGCGGGCCGGCGACCTGGTGGCCCTGCCGTTAAGGTCAGCCCCGGCCGTCGCGATCGGCCGCCTGACCGGGGATTACCGCTACGCCCCGGACGCAGTGGTGGTCCTGCGGCACCAGCGTTCGGTCGAGTGGCGGGCCGAAGCCATCCCGCGCGACCGGATCGACCAGGACCTCCTGGACGCGCTGGGCACCGTGGCCACGGTCGGCCAGCTCAGCGGGCCCGACGCCGAGCAGCGCGTCGAGGCGCTGCTGGCGGGCCCGCCGGTGACCGGGCCGGTCCGCCCCACCGTCAACGTCGGTGAGATCGCCCGCGACCAGATCCGGCGCCGGATCGCGGCGCGGTTCCCGGGCCACGAACTGGCTCACCTGGTCGGCGCCCTGCTGCGCGCGGACGGGTTCACCTGCGACAGCTCGCCGCCCGGCCCGGACGGCAGCGTGGCCATCCTGGCCGGCCCGGGCCGGATGGGCTTCGACGGCCCGACCCTGGCCGTCCGGGTGATGCCGGGATCGACGGCGGTGGACGCCTCGGCCCTGCGCGAGCTCAAGGGCGCGATGAGCAACCTCGGCGCCCAGCGCGGTCTGCTGGTCAGCTGGAGCGGCTTCACCCCGGATGCGCGGCAGGAGGCCCGCGGCCTGTTCTTCGAGGTCCGGCTGTGGGACTCCGGCACCGTGATCGCTCAGCTGGAGCAGCTCTACGACCGCCTCCCGGCCGACGTCAAGGCCGAGCTACCCCTCCAGCGCGTGTGGGCGCTCCCGCCCGGCGACTAGGGCTCAGCGGGCCCCGGTGCGCGGCGGGCTCTCTCACGCCCCAGCTACCTCACTGATCTCACGCGGTCAGAAAAGTGGTCATTTCATGTCGTGGTAGCAGCATTTTTTGCACACAGACCCTCGGCCCAGGAAAGTCCGCACCAGTAGCAACTCTGAAAACAAGCCTCAGGGCACCAGATGACGCTCAGCGGCCGATGGTTTCGCGGATGGCGGTCCGGAACAGCTCGGGCAGCGGGAGCCCGGCCGCCGCGGCCATGGTGGAGACCACGCTCTGCTCGGCGAACGAGCAGTACAGTCCGGCTTCCAGGAACCAGGGCTGCCCGGCCGGGTCAATCCGGAAGTCGAACAGGCTGTAGTGCCGGCACCCCAGCGCCTGGTGACAGCGCCGGGCCGCGTCCCACACCGGCCCGGTGACCGGATCGGCCGGGTCCACGATCCAGGCGTGGGCCGGATCCTTGGCCACCAGCTGGAGCTCGCCGTCGCCGGACCGGCTGATCTTGTCGGCGTGGTCCCGGATGGGCTTGCTGACCGGGTCGACCTGGTACTCCTCCAGCGGCAGGCCGACCAGCTCACCGTCGCGGACGACGAGGCCGCAGCGGACCTCCCGGCCCAGCTCGACGTAGGACTCGACCAGAGCCCGGTCCGAGTGCTCCCAGGCGGCGGCCAGGGCGCCGGCGTACCCGGCCCGGTCCCGGACCAGGGTGGTGCCCAGCGAGTTGTCCCCGTCCACCGGCTTGACCACCACCGGCGGGGCCAGCGACGGCTGACCGCCCCGGGCCAGCACCTCACCGGCCGGGACCCGGACCCCGGCCGCGGCCACCACCGCCTTGGCCTTGGCCTTGTCCGCGCCCAGGGCCATCACGTCCGGGCCGCTGCCGATGTAGGGCAGGCCGAGCACGTCGAACAGCGCCCGGTAGGCGGTCATGCCGGGCCGGCAGAACAGCTGCGGGACCACCACGTCCGGGCGCAGCCGGGTCAGGCCGCACACCGCGTCGGCCAGCTCACAGTCGGGGGCGTCGGCGATCGCGTCCCGGCTCAGGCTGACCGGGAACCGCCAGCGCTGGTCGGGGGTGACGTAGGCGATGTGGAACTCATAGCGGCCGGGGTCGGCGGTGGCGTTCAGGCAGTCCTGGGCGTACAGCCGGGACAGGTCGCACAGGAAGTCGCTGGCCGGGGAGCCGACCAGGTGCAGCACGCGCAGGGTCACGATCAGTCTCCGTTGGCCTGGACGAGCTTGCCGATGTTGAAGTCGATGCGGATCCAGTCCTGGCCCCGGAGCAGGTTCCCGGCCAGCAGCCACGGGATCTGCAGGTGGTGCTCGAGCAGGAACGGCAGCGGGTCGGCCCAGTCGAAGATGGCGTCCTTGCCGCGCCGGATGACCCGCAGCCGCTCCCGCCGGCCGGGCCCGGTGATCAGCCGCCAGGCCTCGTGGTAGGCCCAGTAGGTCGGCCGGCTGTCGGCGGCCGGCCGGACGGTGGCCACGCCGTCGTCCAGGTAGGCCCGGGCCAGGCCCGGGTGGTTGTAGAACATGGTGATGGCCGAGTGGGTGCGCGGGTTGCACTCGATCGCGTACACCCGCCCGTCGTCGTCCTGGATGAAGTCGAAGCTGAACTGGCCGGTCAGCCTGAGCGGCTCCACGAACCCGCGCACCCAGGCCTCGATCTCCGGCTTGTCGGCCATCTCGTAGTTGACCTGGAACGCCGAGGATTCGCAGCAGCAGTACACCTGCACGTGCCCGTCCCGGACCGTGCTGTGCGCGCAGTACTCCTGGCCGCGAACCAGGCCCTGCATGATCCAGGGCGTGCCGGCCGAGATCGGCTTGGACCGGGCGAAGGCCGCGGTCTCCCGGGCCGACGGCCGCGGCAGCGTGGTCAGGTCCAGCCGGTGCACCGGGTCGTAGGGGATGCTCTTGAGGATGTAGGGGTCGGCGGTGGCGGCGAAGTCGAAGTCCTCGATCTGGCTCGGCGAGCTGACCCGGTGCGCGTCCGGCACCGCCAGCCCCAGGTTCGCGGCCATGACCGAGAACTCGTACTTGTCGTCGAGGCGGCCGATCATTTCCGGGTCCTCGTGCAGGACCTCGCAGTACGGGGCCAGCATGATCTTGGCCAGCGCGTCGTAGTAGCTGGCCACCGGGCTGCACACCGGCACGTAGACGTCGACCTTTTCCCGGCGCACGATGGCCAGTAGCGCGTCGGCGTAGCCGGGGGCATCGGGCTTGGGCACGATGTGGAAGCGGTCGACGGACCGCGAGAACCGGTGCCCGGTGAACCGGTACTTGGCCGACTCGACCAGGATGACCCGGTGACCGGCGGCGTGGAATGACCGGGCCAGCTGCAGCGCCTTGGTCATCTTGCCCCCGCTGACCAGGATCGTCTTCCGATCCCGGTCAGCCCGACCGTGACCTTCGATGAAAAATGATCTGACCAGCGCCACCGTGGTCAGCGCCAGGTTGAGCGGCAGCGCCAGCAACAGGAGCAGCAGGACACCCGACGTCCGCAGCGCGACCAGCGCCTGCGGTCGCGGCCGAGCCGCGGCCGGGGCCCGGGCGCTCACGGAGCCGCGCCCGCGTAACCGGCCACCATGCCGCGGTGCATGACCCGGTCGCCGCTCACCCCGCTGTGGTCGGCCCGGTGCAGGACGCAGCCGTTGTCCCACATCACCACGTCCCCCGGGGACCAGGCGTGCCGGAAGGTGTTGCCCGGCGCGGCCGAGTGGGCGTACAGGAACTCGATGGTGGCCCGGGCCTCGGCGTCGGCCAGCCCGCTGATCGCGACGCACCGCTCCGGGGTGGAGACGTACAGGGAGGTCTGGCCGGAGACCGGGTGCGGCCGGAACACCGGGTGCTCGGCCGCGGTCTCGTCGCCGGCCCCCAACTGCAGGCCCGTCACCTGGTGCCGGATGGTCCGCCCGGCCAGCCGGTCGTGCAGCGGCAGCGGCAGGGTCTCGAAGGCCCGGTACTGGTTGGTGAACAGCGTCTCACCGCCTTGAGCCGGGACGGTGACCGCCCGCAGCGCGGTGTAGGCCGGCGGCTGGCGCACGTAGCTGGTGTCGACGTGGAACACGCTCCGCGGCGGCGTGCTCCGGCCGACGTTGCTGATCAGGTTGAGGTCGGGGCAGCCCGCCACCGGGGTCTCGCCCGCGGTGAACGCGAGCGCGCCGAACCGCTGGAGGAAGGCCACGAAGGTGGCGTCGTCGATGTCCTGGCCCGGCATGACCAGCACGCCGTGGCGGGCCAGCAGGCCACGCAGGTCGCTGGTCACGGCCAGGCCGGCGTCGGCCAGGGACAGGTCGGTGACGATGACCCCGAGGGGTTCGGTGAACCGCAGCCGCATCACGTCTCCCGGGGCCGGATCAGGGTCAGGCCGTCCCGCAGCGGGATGATCACCTGGTCGACGCGCGGTTCGGCGGCAACGGTCCGGTTGAACGCGGCCACCGCCGTCCCGTTGGCGGTGGGCTCACCCGGGAGCCACGGCTGACCCTGCATCAGGGTGTTGTCCACGCAGATCAGGCCGTGCCCCGCGATCAGTCCGAGGTCGAGCAGCGCGGTCAGGTAGCCGGTGTACCCGGCCTTGTCGGCGTCGATGAAGACCAGGTCGAACACGTCGCCGGCCGCGGCCAGCTCGCGCAGGGTGGCCAGCGCGGGCCCGACCCGGACCTCGATCTTGCCGCCGTCGGGTGAGTCCTGGAAGCAGCGCTGGGCGAAGGCGGCGACCTCGGGATCGAGCTCGCAGCTGACCAGCTGGCCATCGGCGGGCAGGGCTTCGGCCATGGCCAGGGCCGAGTAGCCGGTGAACGTGCCGATCTCCAGCACCCGGCGGGCCCGGGTCGCGTGCACCAGCATCTTCAGCGTCTGGCCTTCCACGTGGCCGGACAGCATCTCCTGCTCCAGCGGGGCCGGGACCACGTCGGCCGGGTGCTGCCGCCAGTCCCGGGCCGCGGTCCGCTCGGCCAGCAGGCGCAGGGCCGGGGACTCGGGGGTCGTCCACCGGCTGAGGTAGGGATCGAGGCCGCGGGCCAGCGCGCAGGCGTCCCGGAGCCCGGATATGAGGGCCGGGTCGACCCCCGCGGCCGCCTCGAGCTGCCGGGTCAGCCGGCCGAGCTGGTCGGCCAGGATGGTCTGCGGGGTGACCGGGCGGGGCGCGCCCGGCCGGGAGACGGTCGTGGTCACCGGGTGTACACCTCCTCACCCTGCCCGGCCCGCGGGTAGCCCCGGCACACCTCACGGTGCCCGGTGAGGGCCTGGTCGAGTTCGTCCGCGGACAGGTCGTTGACGAAGTGGCAGGTCCCGATCGGGTGCGGGACCGCGGCCCGGAGCTGGCCGTCGCGGGTCTGCACGATCGACTCGGTCGCCTTCCGTACCAGCCCGGACGTGAGGTGGGGGCTGTTCAGCGCCAGCCCGAGCCGGCTCATCAGCCAGAACATCCGGTCCCGGTCGCTGACCGAGATGTAACCGCGCTGCTCGGCGATGGTGGTCGACAGCGCCATGTCGATGCTGATGGCCTGGCCGTGGAAGAACGGGACCTCGGGGGCCAGCTCCAGCGTCGGGCTCCAGGTGTGGCCGAAGGCGATGACCCGGTCCAGGTCCAGCTCGTGCAGGTTCGGGACCTCGAGCCGGAGCATGGTGCCGATCGCGTCGTAGGTCACCCGGTGCGCGATCTCGCGCAGTTCCGGGGTGCCGTCCAGGTGACCGAACCGGGTGGCCAGCAGGTCGGGGCCGTACTTCTCCAGCAGCTCGAACACATCGCTGTTGGCCACGGCCGAGATCTTGATCAGCTCGGCCATGCCGTTGCGGACCTCCCGGGCCGGGAGGGTCTTCAGGAACGAGAAGTCCAGGATGACCTGCTGGGAGGCGTGGAACGCCCCCAGCCGGTTCTTGGACCGGCAGTGGTTGACCGCGACCTTGATGGCCACGCTGGCGTCGATCAGGCCGATCAGCGTGGTCGGCACCCGGATGTAGTTGGTCGAGCGGCGGAACACGGCGCAGGCGAACCCGGCCACGTCGGTGGTCAGGCCGCCCCCGACCACCAGCACCGGTTCCTTGCGGACCAGGCCGAAGTCGCTGAAGGCGTCGACGATGCGCTCGGCGGTGCCGAGGGTCTTGGCCGTCTCCGTGATCGCGACCGGGAAGACGGTCAGGTCGAGGTGGTGGTGTTCGAAGTAAGCGTGCATCTGATCGCCGTAGAGCGCGTACACGTTCTCGTCCACCACCATCAGGCAGCGCCCGAACGGCCGGTAGCTGTCGGCGATCTCGGAGTTCGCGAGGGCGAACGCGCCGTCCACGTAGAGCAGGGAGTAGTCGATCTTCTGGTAGGCCTCGACGTGGAAGGCGGTGTCGGTGGCGGTCAGCCGGGCCCCGGTGGCCGGCTCGGCGTAGCCGGTCATCGGGCCGCCTGCCGGCCGGAGGCGAGCTGCTGCAGGCCGGCGAAATCGAGCCGGTTCGTCCGCTGCGCGGCCGCGCTGAAGTCGCCCGGGCCGGTGTTCTCGTTGGGAAAGGCGATGCAGGGCACCCCGGCCGCGACCGCGGCCTGGACCCCGCCGAAGTTGTCCTCCACCGCCACGCAGTCGCCGGACGCCTCGTTCAGGGCCTGCAGCGCGAACACGTAGGCGGCCGGGTCCGGCTTGGGCGTCTCGACCTTGGAGCTGTCCACGATGACGTCGAAGTCCTGGTCGGAGACCTGGGGGTGGAGCCGCTTGAGCAGCGCGGCGACGTTGTCGCGGGACGTGGTGGTGACCAGGCCGACCTTCCAGCCGTGGTCCTTGGCCGCCTTGATCGTGTCGGCCACGCCCGGGCGGGGTGCGAGCCCGGCCGTGGCCAGCAGCTCGCGGAAGATCGTGGACTTGGTCTCGTGGACGGCGGTGGCGTCCACGGTCTCGCCCCGGGACTTTGCGTAGGCGGCGATCCGGTTCCGGCCCCCGCTCTCCGCGAGCATGGCCCGGTAGTCGTCCTGGTTCCACTGCCAATCGAGGCCGTGGGCCTCGAAGGCGTGGTTGAACGCCTGCCGTTGCAGTTCGGAGGTATCGGCGACCGTGCTGATCGACCCAAGCAGCAGAGCTGACATCGGATACGTCCCCTCGTTCCGTGTGCGGCGGTACTGGACGGGCCGGCCGTTTCCGACCCTTCGGCAAGATGCCTAGTAAATATTAGACAAGATGCCTAACTCTGCCAGCGAGCTACCCCACCATCACGGGTCAAACCAGGGTGACCGGCCGGATCAGGACAGGCCGACGCTGACCGCGTGCAGGATCAGCCCGACCAGGGCGCCGACCACGGTGCCGTTGATACGGATGAATTGGAGGTCGCGCCCTAGCAGCAGTTCCAGCTGGCTGGAGGTCTCGCGGGCGTCCCAGCGCTCGATGGTGCCGGTGACCAGGCCGGCCAGCTCGTCGTGGTACTGCTCGGCGACGGCGCGGGCGCCCGACTCGATCATGCGCTCCAGGCCGTCGGCCAGCCGCTGGTCCGATTCCAGGCGGCGGCCCGCCGCCATCAGCAGCTCGGTCAGCCGGCGGCGCAGCTCGGA
>DASXJM010000464.1:0-1948 GCA_036497405.1 Streptosporangiaceae bacterium
GTGCAGGCACATCGCGGCCAGCCAGCCCAGCGGCAGGGCCCAGTTGCTGTTCCGGTGCGAGGCCGCGTAGGCCGCGCCGATGCCGGTCATCGAGGTGAAGGTCGGGTGCAGGAACGGGGACAGCACCCCCCGCAGCACGAACGTGTAGCCGAGCAGCTGGGCCCCGCCGTGGACCGGGTTGATCTCGGCGTTGATGTAGTAGCCGATGTTCTCGGTCATGGCGAAGCCGATGCCGACCATACCCGCGTACACGATGCCGTCGGTGGGGCCGTCCAGTTCCTGGCGCCGCCAGCGCACCAGCCAGACCAGGAACAGGCCCTTGAGGGTTTCCTCGACGATCGGGGCGCCGACCGTGGCCGACACGTACTCCCCGGCCGAGGCACCCAGCGCGGGCTGGGTGATGTACTCCAGCCCGGCCGTGTTGATCAGCGCCGCGAACAGGGCGGCGATGCCCGCGCCCCACAAGAACCCGAACACCAGGTTGATCCGCGGCTCGGGCTCCAGCCGGTCGACGAACAGCACCACCGCGATCAGCAGCGGTACCGGGGCCAGCGCCAGCGGCAGCGCGATGAAGAACGGCGCCGCGCTGTGCCCGGACGCCTTGGCCTCGGCCAGCTCAATGCCGAACACCACGATCACGCACACCGCGGCCAGGATGATCCCGGCGATGACCCCGACCCGGGCCCGGCCCGGTGGCCGGCCCTCCACGACCGCGCGCGGATCGAAGACCGGTGCGGGCATCCCCATGGCGGCAGGTTACTATCCAGACTTCGTGACTGCTGTGGCGCAGCGCCGGGAGATCATCCGGCTGGCCGTGCCGGCCCTGGGCGCGCTGGTGGCCGAGCCCCTGTTCCAGCTGGCCGATTCGGCGATCGTCGGGCACCTGGGCGCGGCCCAGCTGGCCGGGCTGGGCGCGGCCGGGGCCGCCCTGTCGACCCTGGTCAACGTGTGCATCTTCCTCGCCTACGGCACCACCTCGGCGGTCGCGCGGCGGATGGGCGCCGGTGACATGCGCGGCGCGGTCCGCCAGGGCATTGACGGCATGTGGGTGGCGCTGCTGCTCGGTGCGGTCATCGCCGTGGTCAGCGTGCCGCTGGCCGGACCCATCGTGGGGCTGTTCGGCGCGTCCCGGACCGCCACGGGATTTGCCGTCATCTACCTTCGAATTTCGGCGGCCGGAGTCCCCGCCATGTTGCTGGTGCTGGCGGGGACGGGCATCTTGCGCGGGCTGCGGGACACCCGGGTGCCGCTGGCCGTGGCCGGTCTCGGGGCCGTGATCAACGTGGTCCTGAACTACCTGCTGGTCTACCCGGCCGGGCTGGGCATCGCCGGCTCGGCCACCGGCACGGTGATCACCCAGGTAGGTATGGCGGTGGCCTACGCCGTGGTCGCGGTGCGGGCCGCCCGTCAGCACGGCGCCCACCTGTACCCGGACTGGGCCGGGATCCGGGCGTCGGCCGGGGCCTCGTTCGCGCTGCTGGTGCGGACGGCCGCGCTGCGGGTGTACCTGCTGATCGCGGTGTGGATCGCGGCCCGGTCCGGCACCGCCGCGCTGGCCGCGCACACGGTGGCCACCAACCTGTGGAACACCCTGGCGCTGGCCCTGGACGCGCTGGCCATCGCGGCCCAGGCCATCGTGGGCCACGCCCTGGGCGCGGGCGACGTGGCCGGGGCCCGCTCGGCCACGGCCCGGATGTGCTGGTGGGGCCTGTGGCTGGGGGTGGCGGCGGGGGTGCTGGTCGCGGCGGCCCGGCCGCTGTACGTACCGCTGTTCACCCCGGACCACACGGTCCAGGCGCTGCTGTCGGGGGTGCTGCTTCTGGTCGCGGTCTACCAGCCGGTGTCCGGAGTGGTGTTCGTGCTGGACGGGGTGCTGATCGGCGCGGGCGACAATCGCTTCCTGGCCGTGGCCAGCGTGGCCACCACCGTGGTCTTCGCGGCCTGCGCG
>DASXJM010000465.1:0-15428 GCA_036497405.1 Streptosporangiaceae bacterium
CCGCCGGCCGGCGCGGGCCGCTGCGACCCGGGGCGGGCCGTCGGCCCAGAAGGCCAGGGCCCGGTGCGCGTGCAGGCTGTAGCAGCCGATGTCCATCAGAGCGCCGCCGGCCAGTTCGTAGGACCAGCGCGGGTCACCGTCGTCGGGGGCGGGCATGAACATGTCGATTTCGGCCGCCCGGAGCTCGCCTAGTTCACCGCTGTCCAGCAGTTCATGAAGCCGGCGAGTGACGGGGTGATAGAGGTAATGGAAGCCTTCCATCACCGTCAGTTTTGTCATGGCGGCTGCGTCGCGAACGAACCGGGCCTCATCGGCGTTGCTGGCGAAGGGTTTCTCGGAAAGCACGTGCTTACCCGCCTGGATCGCGGCGAGGTTCCACGGGCCGTGCAGGGCGTTGGCCAGCGGGTTGTAGATCACCTCGACGTCAGGGTCGGCGAGGACGTCGGCGTAGCTGCCGAGCGTGCGCTCGACTCCGTGCCGCCGGGCAAAGTCCTCGGCGCGGCGCTGATCGCGGGCCGCCACCGCGACAAGCCGATGGCCGGTGGCGCGAGCGGGCCCGACGATGGCCAGCTCCGCGATCCGGGCGGCCCCCAGTACGCCGATGCGGATCGGATCCGTGCTGACGGCGCCGGTCACGATGATTGCCCTTCTGGCACCGGCGGCGGGCCGCCCGGCTGGCGGTGGGTGTGCCAGGCAGGATCGGCGACGGCCGGGGGCTCGCGGCCGGCCAGCACGTCCAGCACGCCCTGGGCGGCGGCGGTGAAGGTCGCGGCGGTGGCGCGGCGGCTGAGCCCCATCAGGTGCGGGGTGAGGACGACATCCGGGTGGTCGTACAGCGGATGAGGGCTGGGCGGTTCGGGGTCGAACACGTCGAGGCCGACCCCCGACAGCCGCCCGGTGGTGAGGGCCCGCAACACGGCATCGGTGTCGATGAGACCGCCACGGCTGCAGTTGACCAGCACGGCACCCGGCTTGGCCTGGGCGAGGAAACCGTCGTCGACCAGGTGACGGGTCGAGGTGGTCAGCGGGAGATGCAGGCTGATGACATCGCTGCGCCGGGCCAGGTCACCGAGGTCGGTGCAGCGCACGTCGGCGGGCGGCTCGCCGACCGGGTCGTAGGCCAGGATCCGCATTCCGAAGGCGGCCCCCAGCTCCGCGGTCCGCTGGCCGATCCGGCCGTAGCCGACCATGCCCAAGGTGGCGTCCCCGAGGTCGCCGACCGGGACCTGGGTGCGCTGGGCCCAGCGGCCTTCTCGCACCAGCGCGGTCAGCGGGCCGAATCGCTTGACCAGATGCAGCGCCATGCCGATCGCGCCCTCGGCCACCGCCGCGGTGCCGGTTCCAGGGGTCACGACCACCGCGATGCCGCGGGCCGTCGCGGCGGGGACGTCGACCAGCTCGACGCCGACTCCGGTCCGGGCGACGACTCTGAGCGCAGGGGCCTTATCGAGGAGAGCCCGGTCGACCCGGGCGTCGGCGCGGGCGATGGCGCCCGCCGCGACAGCGAGCTCGGTGTCACCCGGATCGGGGACGAACCGGCAGTGGCCGTCGAGGACCCCGGCCACCAGTGCGTGGTCGACCGGCCCCAGCGCTACCACGACCGGCAGCTGGCCGGTCACCAGTCGTGCCCGAACGTGGCGCCGGAAACCGGGGCCACCTTGTGCCAGGCCCCGTCCCGGGCCGAGGCCGCCGTGGCCGAGATGACCTCGGCGTCGGCCAGAGCCTCTTCGATGGTGGAGTTGCGCTGTTCGCCGCCGCCCGCCGCGACCAGGAACTTCTTGGCTTCAATGACCTTGAGGTCGTCGTAGCTCATGCTGTGGCCAGGTCCCGGCTGGAAGCGGCTGTAGTCGCCGAGCCGGGCATGGCCCAGGACGGTGATGTAACCGGGGTTGGCTCCGCCCCGGCCCAGGCAGAGCCGGAACTCGTTCATCCGCTCGAAGCTCCAGGTCGCGGAGCCCTCAGTCCCGTAGATCTCGAAGCCGAGGCCGCACTGCGGGCCGACGCTGACCCGGGACGCCTCCAGCGTGCCGACTGCTCCGGCCGCGTGGGAGCCGGTCACGAACCGGACCAGGGCCGCCACGTAGTCGTCGTTCTCCACCTCGCCCAGCTCGCCGTTCTCGATGACGGCGAAGTGGTCCGCTGAGCCCATCGGCAGGATGGGCCGCTCGGTGTACACGGTGGACAGCAGCGAACTGACCTCGGTAATCGGTGCCACCACGTACTGCATCAGGTCGACGACATGGCTCAGGAGGTCTCCGAGCGCGCCGCTGCCAGCCTGGTCGCGGCGGAACCGCCACGACAGGGCGCCGTTGGGTTCGGAGGCGTAGCTGTTGAAGAACTGGGCCCGCACGTTGGTGATGCGGCCCAGCTCGCCCGCGGCGATCAGCTCGCGGATCCGCTCCACGGCCGGGGCGTGCCGGTAGTTGTAGCCGATGGAGGTGGCGACGCCGGCCACCTGGGCCGCCGAAGCGACCTCAGCGGTCTCGGTCGCGTCCCGGCCGACCGGCTTCTCGATCCAGAACGGCTTGCCGGCCCGGGCCGCGGCGACGCCGATCTCACGGTGCAGCATGTTGGGGGCACAGATCGACACCACGTCGACGTCGGGGTCGGCCAGCACGTCGCGGTAGTCGGTCCCGGCCTGGGCGTAACCGAGGACCGTCCGGGCGTAGTCGGCGCGGTCGGGGGCGGTGTCCGCCGCGTGCACGAGCCGGGGCCGGACCTTCAGCTCGGGATAGACCAGCGGGATGGCCTGGTAAGCGCGGGTGTGCAGCTTGCCCATCCAGCCCACGCTGATCAGGCCGATGCCGGGCTGGGCGTATCCATCGTCGGTGATGTTCATGGCGGCGTCCTGTTCTGTCACTGAGGCTTGAGTGCGGTGCGGGCCCGGCCCAGCTCGGCGCTGACCGCGGTCGCGAGCAGGGTGGTGTCCGAGCCGATGCCCACGAAGGACCAGCCCTGATCGAGCCGCCGGGCCGCGGCGGCGCCGTCGGGAACGAGCAGGCCGCTGGCCTTCCCGTGCCGGCGGCAGGCGGCCAGCACGCGGTCGGTGGCCTCGATGAATGCCGGGGCGGTGAGGTCGCCGGGGACGCCAAGGTCGTGGCTGAGGTCGCGAGGACCGACGAACAGCACGTCCACCCCGTCCAGGGCGGCTATCTGGTCGGCGTCACCGACCGCGGCGGCCGACTCGACCTGGACCACGCCGAGCACCTCGGCGTTGGCCCGGTCGAGGGCGCCCGGGTCCAGGCCGAACCGGCAGGCCCGGTTGTAGGTGGCCACGCCCCGGTCACCGGCCGGGGGGTAGAACAGGTGCCGGACGGCCTCGGCCACGTCCTCCACGGTGTTGAGGCGGGGCAGCATGATGCCCGCGGCTCCGCTGTCCAGGACCCGGCCCATCCGGATCCGCGCTGCGGACTCCACCCGGACCACGGTCGGGACCCCGTAGCTCCCGGCGGCGGTCACGACATCACGGATCTGCTCCTCGCCCCCGGCTCCGTGCTCCAGGTCGAGCAGCACCCAGTCGACCCCGGCGGCCGCGCAGACCTCGGCCGCCAGCGGCGACGCGGCGCCGATGAAGGTACCCAGGACCGGGACTCCGGACCGCACCGCGGCGGCCAGGGCACCGTGATTGAGGGGACCCGGTTCGGGCAGGCCTGAGTTCAGCAGTTCCGTGCTCATCCGAACCACCTCTGGGTCTTGACGTCGGTCTCGTAGTCCGCCCGCAGTCCGGCCGTGGCCTCCAGGGCCGAAACCTCCGCCGGGGCCACGTCCCACCACACTCCGGCACCGGGCAGGTCGGCGTGCGGAACGACCGGCACCACGATCACCACCGGGCCCGGGTGGCCGCGCGTCTCGGCCAGCGCGTCCCGCAGTTCGTCCGCGGTCGTTGCGCGGCACGCGCGGGCGCCGAGGCCGGCTGCGGCCTGGACCAGGTCGAGCTGGAGGTAATCGCCCTCCAGCCGGCGCGCCTTGGCCTCGGCGCCGGCCGCCAGTTGCAGCGATTCGGGCCGGTAACGGAACTCGTTGCCGAACTCGCGGCCGCTGCGCAGCATCTGCAGCCGGTGGATGACTTGATAGCCGTGGTTGTCGGGGACGACCAGGGTGACCGCCAGGCCCTCCTGGGCCGCGGTGACCAGCTCGGTCGGCGCCAGCAGGAAGGTCCCGTCGCCGAGGAAGGAGACGACTCTGGTTTCTGGCTGGGCGTCGGCCAGCCGCACGCCGATCGCGGCCGGGATCTCATAGCCCATGCAGGAGAAGCCGAACTCCAGATGGCAGCGCCGGCCGTTGGTGGCGTCCCACACTTTGAGCAGGTCACCGGGCGGGCCGCCGGCGGCGGCGATCACGACGTCGCCGGACCGCGCGTGCTCCTGCAGGACCCCGATGACCTGGCCCTGGGTGAGGATGGCGTCGGTGGTGGTGACCACGTCCGGGCCTGCCTGGGCCGGGTTGAACGGCCGGTCCGGGTCAAGCGCGGCGGCGCGCGTCACGATCCATTCGGCCGCCACCTGCTTGACGTGGGTCTGCCACTGCTCGGGCGCGTGGATACCCGCGCGTTCCACGCCGTCAGCCAGCGCGGCCAGGGCCAGCCGGGCGTCGGCGATGATGCCCGTGGCCCCGAGCCGGTCGGCGTCGCGCGGGTTGACGTTGATGCTGGCGAACCGGACGGCGGGGTTCGCGAACAAGGACTGGGACGCGGTGGCGAAGTCGGTCAGCCGGGCTCCGACCGTCAGGACCAGGTCAGCTTCGCGGGCCAGGGTGTTGGCGGCGGGGGTTCCCTCCAGCCCGATGCCGCCGATCTGCCACCAGGCCCGTTGCTGGACGGCGCCCTTGCCGGCGAAGGTCTCCAGCACCGGGAGGCCCGCGTCGGTGGCCAGCCGTTCGATTTCGGCGGTGGCGCCGGAGTAGATGACGCCGCCGCCCGCGATGACAATCGGCCTGGTCGCGGTGGCCAGCAGGGCGAGCACGGCGTCGACCTCGGCGGGGTCGGGCTGCGGCCGCCGGATGGTCCAGTCCCGCTCGGCGAAGAACTCAGCCGGCCAGTCGTAGGCGTGGGACTGGATGTCCTGCGGCAGTGAGATCACGACGGCACCGGTGTCGGCCGGATCGGTGAGTACCCGCATGGCCGCGGGCAGCGCTGTGAGCAGCTGCTCGGGCCGGGTGATGCGGTCGAAGAAGCGGCAGACCGGGCGGAAACTGTCGTTGACGGTCACGTCGGCCTCGAGCGGGTGCTGCAGCTGCTGCAGCACCGGGCCCTGGTGCCTGGTCGCGTAGGTGTCTCCCGGCAGCAGCAGCACCGGCAGCCGGTTGACGGTGGCCAGCGCGGCCCCGGTCACCATGTTCAGCGCGCCCGGGCCGATGGAGGAGGTCACGGCCAAGGTGGCGTGGCGCAGGCTGTGCTTGGCGAACGCGGTGGCCGCGTGGACCAGGGCCTGTTCGTTGCGGCCCTGGATGAACGGCATCTCGTCGCTGAGCTGGTCCAGCGCCTGCCCGAGCCCGGCCACGTTGCCGTGGCCGAAGATGCCCAGGGTGGCGGGAATCAGCCGCCGGCGCTGGCCGTCGGCCACCGAGTGCTGCCGGGACAGGTACGTCACGACCGCTTGCGCGACGGTCAGCCGCACGGTCTGAGGGGTCATCGTTGATCCTTCCGTTGCCACGTCGGCGGTTACCAGGGCCGGCCGTGCAGTACCACGGTTTTGGTGTCGGTCATCTCGGCCACGGCCGAGCGGGGGCCTTCCTTGCCGATGCCGCTCGCCTTCAGGCCGCCGTAGGGCATGAGGTCGGCCCGCCACAGCGGGGTCCAGTTGACGTGCACCGTTCCGGCGTCGATCTCCCGGACGGCTCGTACCGCACCGGCCACGTCCGAGGTGAAGACGCCGGCCCCGAGGCCATAGGGCGTGCCGTTGGCCTGAGCGATGGCGCTTTCCCAGTCCTCGGCCGAGCTGACCGCCACCGCCGGGCCGAACAGCTCGTCCTGGCTGAACGCTGACCGCGGGTCGACCCCGGACACCACGGCCGGGGTCAGCACGGCCCCGTCACGCTCGCCGCCGGTCAGCACCTTGGCCCCGTCGGCCGCGGCCTGCTGGATGGACCGCTCGACCCGCTCGGCTTCGGCCTCGGTGATCAGCGTGCCCATGGTGGTCTGGTCGGATCCTGGGTCACCGGTGCGGATGGCTTCCACCTTGGGCAGCAGCGCGTCCAGGAAGTCCCCGCCGATGGCCGGGTGGGTGATGACCCGCTGCACCGAGATACAGACCTGGCCGGCGTTGATGAAACCGCCGGCCGCGACCGCGGCCGCCGCCATCTCGATGTCCGCGTCGGGCAGCACCACCACCGGGCAGGAAGAGCCCAGCTCCAGAGACAGCTTCTTGATCCCGGCGACCTGGGTGATGTGCTCCCCGGTGGCGGTCGACCCGGTGAAGGAGACCTTGCGGACCCGCGGGTCGCTGACCAGCGCGTCACCCAGGGTTCCGCCGGATCCGGTGAGGACGGAGAGCACTCCGTCCGGCAGCCCGGCGTCGGTGAAGCAGCGGGCCAGGGCCAGCGCGGTCAGGGGGGTGGTCCTGGCCGGCTTGAGCACCACCGCGTTGCCCGCCGCCAGCGCCGGCGCCAGCTTGTGCATGACCAGCAGCGCCGGATAGTTGAACGGCGTGATCGCCGCGACGATGCCCACCGGCTGATGAATGGTGAACCCCAGCTTCTCCAGCCCGGTCCCGCGGTTGGCGTCCAGCGGCAGCGCGTCGCCGTACAACTGGGTGCCCTCGAACGCGGCCAGCCGGATCAGGTCCCCCGAGCGCGATGCCTCGCCGCGGGCCTCGGTGATCGTCTTGCCCGCCTCGGCGCTGATGATCTGCGCGGTCTGCTCGGCCCGCTCGTCGGCCAGTTCAGCGGCCCGCAGCAGGATCCGCATCCGTTCGTGAGCGGGCGTACGCCGCCAGGTGGCGGCGCCGGCCTCGGCCCGGTCCAGTGCGGCACCGACGTCGGCCAGGCCGGCGACCGGGACCGTCCCGATGACCGTCCCATCGAACGGCGAGGTCACATCCTCGGTGCGGTCACTGGCGGCGGGCTGCCACCGGCCGCCGATCAGCATCTCCATGTGTGTGCACCAGCCCGTCAGCGTGGGGGGACGGTCAGCCGCCCCTACCGGTTGATGTCTTGACACTGCGCGCACCGATCCGCCAAGTCAACGATCCGTCAACCATCAAAAAACCATCATTTTGACGGTGCAGCCGGGAGGCCTGGCAAGCGGGGTAAACGCTCACATCCCATTCCACTCAGAGACCTGGGGACTGTTCCTGCGGCCGGACATGAGATAACTTGGCTCTCCGAAGCTGACTGAAATACTTCAGAGAACCATCAGACAGGGATCATGTCGCACCCCTACCCCATCCGGGAAATAGCGCGCCAGGCTGGAGTCAGCGAGGCCACGGTGGACCGGGTCCTCAACCACCGCGGCGGCGTGCGCTCCAACACCGTCAACGACATCCGGCAGGCCATCGCCGACCTGGACCGTCAGGCCAGCCAGCTGCGCCTCAACGGCCAGGTGTTCATGGTCGACATCGTGATGCAGACGCCGGCCCGGTTCTCGGCCGCGGTCAAGACCGCGCTCGAGGTCGAGCTGCCGTCTCTGCGGCCTGCGGTGGTCCGGTCCCGGTTCGAGTTCCGGGAAACGGGCCATCCGGGCGAGATCGCCAGCGTGCTGGACACCATCGCCCGCCGGGGCTCACGGGGGGTCATCCTCAAGGCGCCGGAGGCGCCCGAGGTCAACAACGCGGTGCTGCGGCTGGCTGACGCCGGCATCCCGGTCGTCACGCTGGTCACTGACCTGCCGTTCAGCAAGCGGGTCGCCTACGTCGGGATGGACAACCGGTCGGCCGGGGCCGCGGCGGCCTACCTCATCAACCAGTGGCTGAGCGAGCGGGACAGCCGAGTCCTGGTCGCGCTGAGCCGCACCGTCTTCCGCGGCGAGGAGGAACGCGAGATCGGTTTCCGGTCCGCGATCCGCGATCGGTGGCCGCACCGGACCCTCACCGAGATCACCGACAGCGACGGCCTGGACAGCTCGGTCTACCGGCTGACGCTCGACGCCCTGGAGCGCCACCCCGAAATCGAGGCCGTCTACTCGATCGGCGGCGGCAACCGGGCCATCCTGGCGGCCTTCGACGATCGGCGCCGCCCCTGCCGGGCGTTCATCGCCCACGACCTCGACGCCGACAATCGGGAACTGCTCGAAACCGGCCGTCTGTCCGCCGTGCTCTACCACGACCTGCGCCGGGACATGCACCGCGCCTGCCAGATCATCATGCAGGCCCACGGCGCCCTGGACGGCCCCATCACCACCGCGCCCGCGCCCACCCAGATCATCACGCCGTTCAACATCCCGCCGGACACTGCGGCCTGAACACGGTGCAGCGCGACCTCGGAAACCCCGGCGGCGCCCTGGCCTCGGCTGGGTCCGCCTACACCCCGGCCTCCTCCTTGGCCGCGATCAGGTTCTCGGCCGCCTGCCGCAGGCCCTCGATCTGGTCCAGCTCCAGGTCCTCGTGCTCGATGTTGACCGCCATGTCCGGGTCCACCGCGGCCAGCGCCCGCAGGAAGTCGACCCAGAAGGCCCGGTCATGCCCGCGCCCGACCGCGACGAAGTTCCAGGCCGCGTCGTCCGGCCACTGGTTCAGCGTGTTCTTCCCGCCCAGGTTGACCGGGTTCTGGTCCGGCGGCACCCGCCGGAACCGGTCGTCCAGCACCCCGAAGATCGCGCAGTTGGCCTCGTTGATCCGGGTGTCCTTGGCCGCCGCGTGGTAGACCAGGCCGCCCAGCCGCTTGATCGCCGCCACCGGGTCGATGCCCTGCCAGAACAGGTGGCTCGGATCCATCTCCGCCCCCACGTGGGTGGCGTTGATGTCGGTGGCCAGCCGCTCCAGCGTGCCCGGGTTGAACACCACGTTGTGCGGGTGCATCTCGATGCACACCTTGACGTCCTGGTCGGCCGCCCGGGCCTGGATGTCGCGCCAGAACGGTATCACCACCTCTTTCCACTGGTAGTCCAGGACGTCCAGGTACTGGCTGTCCCACGGGTTGACCACCCAGGACGGGTAGCGCGCCCCCGGCTCGGCCCCCGGCAGCCCGGACATGGCCACCACCCGCTTGACCCCGAGCAGCGCGGCCACGTCGATGGCCTGCCGCAGGTCGGCGGCGTGCTTGGGCCCGACCTCAGGGTCGGGGTTGAGCGGGTTGCCGTTCACGTTCAGTCCGGTCAGCGTGATCCCGGCCTCGTCGAACAGACGCAGGTAGGCCTGGACCGTGCCGCCCCCCTGCTGCAGCAGCTCGATCGGCAGGTGCGGCGCCGGGACGAACCCGCCCGCGTTGATCTCGGCGCTGGTCAGCCCGAGTTCGCCCAGGATCTTCAGGGTCTCGCGCAGCGACCGGTCGTGCAGGACGGCGGTGTAAGCACCCAGCTTCATCAGTTCTCCTCCTTGGTGAGCCCGGCTTCGGCGGTCAGCTCAACTCCGCGACCGCCATCGGCCGCGGACGTGACGATCGCGTCCAGGACGCGCAGGTTGTGCAGGCCTTCGGCCAGCCGCGGGCAGCGCGGCAGCTCGCCAATCCCCGCTATCTCTTCCAAGAAGGCCCGGGCCTGGTAGGTGAAGAAGTCACTCTGCCCGTGCCCCACGCTGGGGAAGTCCATCGGCAGCCCGTGGGTGATGTAGGGGTGCTCCGGACCCAGCTGGACCTGCCGGTACCCGTTGACCACGGAGGCGGGGGAGGAGTCGGCGATGGTGAACTCGGCCGCCCGGCCCAGGTCGAAGGCGGCCGCGCCGTCCGCGCAGAACACCTCGAACCCCAGCGCGTTGGGCAGCCCGTAGGCGATCCTTGACACCGAAAACGTGCCCACCGCGCCGTCGGCGAACAAGGCGGTGAAGGTGGCGATGTCCTCGTTCTCGACCGGGACCCGCTCGTCGCTGACCGGCACGCCGGCCGCGTGCCCCACCGCCGTGCCCAGCGGCACCGGCCGGTCGGCGATGATCGTCTCCAGCAGCGCCCCGCGCACCGACCGGACCGGACCGCACAGGAACTCGCCCACGTCGACCAGGTGGGTGCCGATGTCGGCCAGCGCCCCCGACCCCAGGCCGCCCTGATACCGCCAGCTCATCGGGCTGTTGGCCGCGAATCCGTAGTCACACCAGTAGTGCCCGTTGAAGTGCCGGACCGGCCCCAGCACCCCGCCGGTCACCTGCTCCCGCACGGCGCTGATGGCCGGCGAGCGCCGGAACGTGAACCCGACCGCGGCCACCCGGTCGGTCTGGCCGGCCCGCTCGACCATGGCCTCGCCGTCGGCCACGCTCGGGGCCAGCGGCTTCTCGCAGAGCACGTGCTTGCCCGCCTCCAGCAGGCCTTCCACGATCTCCCGGTGCAGCCGGTTGGCCACCACCACGCTGACCGCGTCGATGTCGGGCGCCTTGGCGATCGCCTCCCAGGACGTCTCCGCCCGTTCGTACCCGTACCGTTGCGCGGTGTCGCTGGCGAACGGCTCGTAGGCGTCGGCGATGGCCACCAGCCGGACCGGCGGCAAGCCCGGCCCGAACACCCCCGGCGCCGCCAGGTACCCGTGCGCGTGCGCCCGCCCGGCCATCCCGGCCCCGATCACCGCCACGCCAATCCCTGGTCCGGTTCCTGGTCCGGCCATGGCCATCTCCTTCCACGCCCGCCCGCCGCGGCTTGCGCGCCGGCCTGCCTCGACGAGGTCCGTTTAAAGCGCTTTAATAGGTCGTACCCAAGCCCTGCACCCCTGTCAAGAGCGAGGCCGGATGCCCAGCCCGGACGGATCGTCCCCCGCGGCCGCCCCCACGCCCCCCTTGCCTCCAGTCACATCAGCACCACCAGGCCGAAACCGTCGCCCGCGCCTCTCCGACGTCGCCGCCCGGGCCGGCGTCTCGGCCGGCCTGGTCTCCCTGGTCCTCCGCCACCAGCCCGGTCCCAGCGAGCAGACCCGCGCCCGCGTCCTCGAAGCCGCTCGCGAGCTGGGCTACCGGGCCGACCGGACCGCCAGCCTGCTGGCCCGGCGGCGCAGCCAGCACCTGGGCGTGGTCATGGACGTGCGCAACACCTTCCACGCCGAACTGGTGGCCGAGATGGACGCGGCCGCCACCCGGCGCGGCTACGACCTGGTTCTGAGCACGCTGACCCCGACCCGGGACGAGCGGACCGCCACCGAGAACCTGCTCGATTTCCGCTGCGAGGGCCTGATCCTGATCGGGCCCGAGGACCGGGCCGGCTGGCTGACCTCCCTGGGCCAGGAGCTACCGGTGGTCGCGGTGGGGCGCCGGCTGAAGTCGGACAGCCTCGACGTGGTCCGGGCCGCCGATGACCTGGGCGTGGCTCAGGCCGTGGCCCACCTGGCCGGCCTGGGCCACCGCGATATCGCGTTCGTCGACGGCGGACGGGGGACGATCGCCTCGGACCGGCGCCGCGGCTACCGCCAGGCCATGCGCGGGCACGGCCTGGCCGAGCAGACCCGGATCATCCCCGGCGACCACACCGAGGAAGCCGGGATCCGGGCCGCCCCCGAGTTGCTGAACCGACACGCCACCGCGGTCGTGGCGTCCAACGACCGCTGCGCGGTCGGCCTGCTCGACCGGCTGGCCCGCCTCGGCACCGAGGTCCCGGCGTCGATGTCGGTGGTGGGTTACGACGACAGCATGCTGGCCCGCCTCGGCCACGTCGACCTGACCACGGTCAGCCAGGACGCGCCCGGCCAGGCCGAAGAGGCGATCACCCTGCTGGCCGAACGCCTGGACGACGGCCGGGCCGAGCCCCGGGAGATCGTCCTCCCCCCGCGCCTGGTCCTACGCAGTACCACCGCTCCGCCCGCGCCCTGAAGCTGCGTCACCTGAGACAGAACAGCCTCGTGCCCGGGCTTACGCTGAGCGCACCTGGAGGAGGTGGGTTCTCATGCCGGTTCTTCTGCTCTACGTCGTGATCCCGTTTCTGCTCATCCTGGCCGGGGGAGTCGCCTACGACCTGAACCGGCGTCGGCGCGGGTTTCCGGCCCATGACGTCGACCCGGGTATGAGGACAGCCCGAGCCGACGCCGAGGCCCGCCGCATACCCGGCGGCCACTAACCCGGCCCCGGCCCGGCCCCTCAGACCAGCCGGCCCCTCAGACCAGCCGGGCCGCTTCGCTCTCGGCCGCCGCCTCGGCCTCCGCCGCCTCTGCGGTCGCGGCCGAGACCTCGACCCGCCGGAACCCCGGCAGCCCCCGGGCCAGCAGCAACGCCCCCACGATGCAGGCCAGCCCACCCGAGATCACCGAGAACTCGTTCCCGAACGCGTTCCCGACCGCGCCCGCTTCCAGGTCCCCGAGCCGCGGCCCGCCCTGGACCACCCCGATCTGGATGGCGGCCAGCCGTCCTCGCAGCCGGTCCGGCACGGACAGCTGGATGATCGTGTTGCGCAGCACGGCCGAGATCACGTCGGCCCAGCCCGCCACGGCCAGGAAGAGCAGGGCCAGCGGCAGGTTCCGCATCAGCCCGAACGCCACGATCGCCGCCCCCCACACCATCACGGCCACGATCACCGTGAGCCCCTGCCGCCGGACGTGGGCCACCCAGCCGGTGATCAGCGCGCCGATCAGCGCCCCCACCCCGGGGGCGGCGTACAAAAACCCGACCGCGGTCGCGCCGCCGTGGAACACGGTGATGGCCATGGCCGGGAACAACGCGCGCGGCATGCCGAACACCATGGCGTTGATGTCGATCAGGTAGGCGCCCTGGATGCCCTGGCGCTGCCGGATGTAGCGGAAGCCCTCAGCCACCGCGCGCAGTCCCGGGCGGGTGGCGTGCTCGGACGGCGGTTGCGGCGAGATGGCCCAGGCGGCCGCGATGGCGACCAGGAATGAGGCCGCGTCGAACCAGTACACGAAGTCGGCTCCCGCGCCCGCCAGCAGCAGGCCGCCCAGGGCCGGCCCGACCACGGTGCCGACCTGGTTCAGCACCTGGACCATGGCCGACGCGGTCGAGATGTGCTCGGCGCCGACCAGCCGGGGCACGATCGCGTTCCGGGTCGGGTTGTCGAAGCCGGTCAGGCCGGCCGCGATCGCGGGCAGCACGAACAGCGGCCACAGCCGCGGGCCCAGGTCGGTGTTGAAGGCCAGCCCGACGCTGCACAGGGCCAGCACGATCTCGACCCGGATCAGCAGCCGCCGCCGGTCGGTCGAGTCGATGACCGTGCCGCCGTACAGCGAGCAGATCAGCAGCGGGATGAGCTGGGCCAGTGAGACCAGCCCGACGTCCAGCGACGAGTGCGTCAGCTCGTAGACCTGGTAGGGGATGGCCACCAGGGTGAGCTGGTTGCCGAGCAGCGAGACCAGCTGGCCGCCGAGCAGGACCCGCAGGTCACGAGATTGCCGCAACGGCGTGACGTCGATGAAGATCCGTCGTCGCCCGCTTGCCGCCAAGCAGAACTCCTAGGTCGTCAGGGACAGGACACCAGGTCAGATACTAGCAATCCCGTTACTTTCCCTAACGAATTATTATTTATCGAAGGTCTTTGCCCTGAGCCTCAGCTCGACGGGGCTGGCCCGGGGAGCGGGACGTCCAGACGGTCCTTACAGCGGAAACTGGAGCTCGACGCTGGTGCCGTCGCGCCGGGTCTCGACGTGCACGACGTCGGCGATCTGGCGGGCCACCCACAGGCCCGCGCCCGAGCCGGCCGCCAGGTCCGGCGGACTGAAGCCGGACACTGCGACCTCGGTTCCCGGCCCGGCCGAATCCACTCTGATCAGGACCGCGTCGGCGTCGCGCCACACGCGGACGCGGCCGGGCAGGCTCCCGTGCCGGAACGCGTTGGCGATCACCTCGCCCGCGGCGACCTCGGCCAGCCGGGTGTCCATCGGGTCGAGGCCCAGCCCGTGGACGGCCTCGCCGACCTGGCTCCGCAGGTCACTCAGGTCATTGAGGTCCCGCAGCTCCAGGTCCAGCGCCACCTGGCCGGGGACCACCGACACCGGGCCGGGGTGGGCGGCCAGATAAGTGGCCGGATCCACATAGTCCTTGTTGAGGAGCGGTTCGCCCTGCTCGTCGAGCAGGTGGGGGTGGACCCGCTCGGCGTCGGCCAGCATGCCGGGGGAGTAGTGGCGCCGGTCGTACAGGCAGAGCCAGGGAAACCCGTGGCTGCCGTACAGTCCCTCGGCGGCCGACTCCGAGCGCAGGTAGGCCGCCATCCGGCCGGGCCCGCGGATGCCGCCGTCGACGTCGGACTCGGTCAGCAGCCGGGTCGGGTCACCGGCCGCGCGCCGGTCGGCCAGGTAGTTGCGCACCGTTTCGCTGGCCCGGCCCAGATGGTGGTAGTTCAGCTCGGGCAGCCCCCACTGGACCATCATCGCGCCCGACCCCAGCGCGATCCCGAGGATCTCCCCGGTGCGCTGGGGCACGACCGCCACCACCTTCTCCCGGCGGGCCAGGCCGTCGATGAGAAAGGGAACGATGCGAGTACGCAGATCCTGGTCAGAGTCGTAAACCGCGGCCGCGTGCAGCGTCGCGGGGGCGGAGAGGGAGGGGTCGGCCGGTTGCGGAGAGGTCATCGGCCGTGCTCCCGCACGTTCGACATCCTCACGTCCATCCTCCTCGCCCGGGCCCTCTCTTTGGCGCGCCGTGAAGGGACGCTACCCCTCAAAGCCGCGCCAACACATCACCGGCACCCCCAGGATGAGCCGACGCATGGGAGACAAGGTGGATTTAACCACTTTTGCGAACTTCGGTGCTCATGTGAGTGATGGTGCCCAACCTCCCGAGCCTCAAGCCCGGGCCCGGCCCGGCCCGAATTCCCAGCAGTCCCAGCAGTCCCAGCGACATCAAAAATCCCAAAAACCACAACAGCCCCACCATTCTCACTACCCCAGGACCCGTCCAGCCCGTGGGTCATCGGGTAACCGCATGGATCGCGCTTTTGATGAGGTAAGAACCGCATCAAAAGCGCTTTTGATGCGGTTCGGGAGGTCAGGATTCCGGCCGCCATCACGCGTCCCGGCGGTCCAGCAGGGTCCAGGCGATGGCGTAGACGATGGCGACGAACAGGCACATGACGCCGAAGCCGGGCCAGGGCGGCAGGGTGCCGGCGGAGTGGTAGACGCTGGTGAGCTGCGTCCCGGCCTGGGTCGGCCAGAACTCGGTGACCGGGTTCCGCCACGAGTCCGGCAGCGCCTGGGCGATCAGGGGGAGGACGAGCACGACGGCCATCATGGCGGCGATGGCGGCGGCCGAATGCCGGAGCAAGGCCCCGGCGGCGACGCTGAGCACCGCCAGGGCGGCCAGGTACAGCCCTCCTCCCACCACCGCCCGGGCTACCCCGGGATCGCCGAACACCGCGTGGGGAGCATGACCGGTGATCAGCGCCTGGCCCACGAAGAACGCGACCACGGTGGTGACCTCACCCACGAC
>DASXJM010000466.1:0-2134 GCA_036497405.1 Streptosporangiaceae bacterium
TGGTAGCCGGACTTCTGCAGGGCCAGCGCGAACGACTTGCTCTGGTCGCCGTGGGCGTTGTAGGTGGCGTAGCCGCCGTCCTTACCCGAGTTGGTGAAGACCCCGTCGTCGTGCGGGTACTCGCCGGTGAAGATGGCCGACCGGGACGGGCAGCACAGCGAGTCGACCACGTAGTAGTGGGACAGGGTGGTGCCGGCCCGCTGCAGGCCCACCACGTGGGGCATGTGGCTGACCAGGTTCCAGGCCAGGTCGTCGGTGAGCACGAAGACGAAGTTCGGCCGGGCGCTGGTGCCGCCCGAAGCCGGGCCGCTCCCCGATGCGGCCGGGTGCGCCGCCCCCGAGGAGGTGCAGGCCGCGGCCAGGATGACGGCCGTCAGCAGTCCGATGAGCGCCGTGATACGCCGGGTGATGGTCACCCGGCCACGCTAGGCGACAGTCCTGGACCGGGACAGTCCTCACATGGGATTCCCAGGGTAAGCTCACCGTGTGCCCAGCGGCGACGAGACGGTGGCCGAGCAGCTGGCCACCGTGCTGCGGGGGTACCGCAAGGCCATGAGCGCCGCGCTCACGGCCGAGGACTACGGGCCGATCCAGCCCGCGGCGACCTGGCTGCTGCTGGCCATGGACCGGGAGCCAGGCACGGTGGGAGCCCTGGCCACCCGGCTGGGCCTGACCAAGCAGGCAGTCAGCCGGCTGGCCGACCGGCTGGTCATCCTGGGCTACTGCGACCGGCGGCGCGACGAGACCAACCGGCGTCAGGTGCTGCTGCGCCCCAGCGCGGCCGGAGCCCGGGCCGCGGCCGTACTGCGGGCCGGGCTGGACCGGGCCGACCGGCGGTTCCTGGGCGGGCTCGGGGGCGCCGAGCGTGAGGCGTTCCAGGCGACGCTGGCCGCGATGACCGGGCTTGCGCTGGCCGGCGGCGCTCCCGGCCCCGGGGATCCCGGGATGAGCGACGAGGCCGAAGAGTGAGCAGCCCCCGCCCGGGCCCGGGACCCGAAGCGGATCGGTAAGGGCCGCGAACCAACATTAGGTGTAACAAAAGGCTCAGGCAGACCCGGCTGAGGCGGGTTCGGGTGGAGCGGGCTCGGAGATGTCGGCCACGGTGGCGTGCAGAAAGCGCAGCGTGTCGTCGGCGGGGACGGCCAGGGCCACCCCGTGCTGCCCGGCGCCGAGCGTGATCTCGTGCCCGCGGACCCGCTCGTCGGCGACCACCGGCCAGGCCGTGCCGGCCCCGAACGGGGTGATCGTGCCGCGCTCGTAGCCGGTGGCCTGCCGGGCCACCTCGGCGCTGGGCAGGGACAGCCGGCTGGCCCCGAGCAGCTTGCGCAGCTTGGGCCAGGAGATGGCGCGGTCGCCGGGGACCAGCACGAACACATAGTCATCGTCGGCCCGGCGGACGACCAGCGTCTTGATCACGCCGGCGGGGGTGACGCCACGGAGGCGGGCGGCTTCGGCCAGGCTGGCGGCCGGGCCGTGCCGGATCACCCGGTACGGGAGACCGGAAGCCGCGGCCGCGGTCAGTGCGGGGTTCGTTGGGCTGGCTGGATCGCCGGGGCTGGTCACGGCGTCAGTATTCCGGGTGGCGGTGGCAGGCGCCCGCGGGGGTGAAGGTGAAGCGGTCCGCGAAGGGATGGCTGGGGCTCGGGTGGCGGACGGCGAGCAGGATGGGCTCGTGGTGGGCGGCCCGGTGCGGGGCGGCGGCTGGCTGGGGGCAGTTCCAGAGGTGGAAGCAGGTCAGGGACTGCGCGCCTTCGGGCTCGGTCGTGTAAGCGAGGGTCTTGGGATAGTACGGGCTGGTGCCGCCGAACCAGATCGAGGGCGGCCCGAAGGTGGCCAGGACTTCGGCCAGGGTCCGGTCCTGCCTGGCCCACAGGCTGCTCGACCGGTCCAGGTCGTCGTACTCGCGCCGCTCCAGGGCGCGGTCCAGCGTGACCCAGCCCTGGGGCAGCGCCGCTTCGGCGTAGACGGAGGCCACGGCGTCGTGAGGGTTTGGCGTGTGGTCGCCCCAGAGGCACTGGAAGGCGCCCCGGACTCGGGCTGAGGTGGCCGATCCTTGCGCCTGGAGCTCGGCCAGGGTCTCGTTCCACTTCGGCTGGCAGCCGTCGGCGAAGGCCAGGGCATCGGCCAGCAGGAG
>DASXJM010000467.1:0-2889 GCA_036497405.1 Streptosporangiaceae bacterium
ACCTCGCCCGGGGTCAGGTCGGCCCACTCGCCCTGGAAGTCCAGCACGGCCACGGCCGCGGTCGGGAACTTCTCCCGGGCCCGCTCCAGTGGCTCGCCCTCGGGGCCGTCGGCCATCTGGGCCACGCCGATGGCCAGCTCCGCGATCCCCGGGTTGTGCCCGATGAGCATGACCGTCCGGTAGCCGTTGCCGCTCTCGCGCAGCAGGTGCAGCAGGCTCAGCGCGCTGGCCTCGTAGATGCGCTGCTCAAAGCGGACCGGCGGGCCGGCCTCCAGGGCCGGGGCCAGCAGGTCCCAGGTCTCCCGGGTCCGGCTCGCGGTGGAACACAGGACCAGGTCGGGGACGTACCCGCTGGACAGCAGCCAGCGCCCCATGGCCGGGGCGTCCCGGCGTCCACGGTCGTTCAGCGGCCGCTCGCTGTCCGGCACGTCCGGCCACGCCGATTTGGCGTGCCGGAGCAGTAGGAGCCGTCGCGGTTCTTCCGCACCCATGTCTCCAGCCTGACACAGGTTGACCTTGTGATTCACCTCGGCGCCGGCCTCAGAATGGTCACCGTTCGCGTGCCGGACACCGGCCGGACGCCCGCCGAGCGGGCGACAGGGCCACACGCCAGGCGACCCGAATCAACATTCAACCAGCAGAACGCGTCATTCAAGGCGCCGGCGTCGTACGATCCGGTCACCGGGGCCTTTCGTCCCCCGAACGTCGTGGAGGCGAGCGCCATGGTGTGGCTGACAACACGGGTACGCCGGGTCCTCGCCGGAGTGGCGATGCTGGCCCTGGCCGCGGGGTTCGCGCTCGCCGCCACCGGCTCACACGCGGCCGCGGCCACCCGGGCCATCGCCGCGCGGCTGGCTCCGGCCGGGGACAGCCCGGCCGGTTTCTGGTACGGCACCGACAGCTGGCCGATCTCGATCGGCGGTAACCCGTACCAGGAGCCGAAGAGCCTGGGCAACTACGGCGGCTACATCGGGATGACCGGCAGCTGGGCGCACTGGTACGGCTGCCAGGGTGGCTTCGTGGCCTGGTCGTCAGCCAACAGCGCCGAAGCCAACAGCAACTACGCCAAGGGCATCGGGATCGGCACCGCGGTCTACTGGTTCATGGGCGGCCCGGGGGTGGACCCGCACTACAACGGGACCGCCAGCGAGGCCTACACCTGGGGCGAGCGGCAGGCCTCCCGGGCCATCGCCGACGCCAACGCCGAGGCGGTCAAGTACAAGGTGCTGTGGATGGACATCGAGCTGCCCGGGGTGGCCCCGGCCGACGACAACGGCTGGAACTCGGTCCGCGCCTCCACCTGCAGCAGCACGAAGAAGGCGACCTCCATCCCGGCCAGCGTGGACCGGGCCGACTTCAACGGGTTCTGGGCCTACGAGTCCAGCCACGGCTGGACCCCGGGCGTGTACTCGGACGCCAGCATCTGGGCCTCGATCTTCGGCACCGGCAGCGCGGCCTCGATCCCGGGCACCGACGAGTGGACCTACGAGCCCGAGACCACCAACTTCAGCGCCGCCCCGGTCGGCTGGTGCCTCAAGGGCACCTCCAGCTGCGCCACGTTCTTCGGCGGGGTCACCCGGTCCAGCGCCCACGCGCTGATGTGGCAGTGGTCCGGGGGCGGCGGCCTGAGCAACGGGATCGGCGACTTCGACCAGATCGACGCCAGCTCGGTCAAGTAGCGACCCCGCGGGTGACTCGCAGCAGGTACTCCCGGCGGTGCAGCGGGTCGTGGTCGGTCCGCGGCCGGGACGGCGCCGGCCCGCGGACCAGCTGGTAGCGCCCGAACGCGCAGTCCAGGACGGCTTCGCCGCGGGTCAGGCCGGGCAGGGCCTGCTCCAGCGGGCTGACCTGGGCGGCCGGGATCTCACCTTCCAGCGTGGCCACCGGCCCGCGCACCGCCGACGTGCGCACGATGCCCCGCAGCTTGGCCAGGACCGGCAGCACGGCCCCGGTGACGTCGGCCGGGATCTCCAGGCTGAAGCGCTGCAGCGGCTCGTACACCCCGGTCCCGGCCCGGCGCAGCGCGTCCATCAGCACCAGCGGCGTGAGCCCGCGGAAGTCCCGGCCCGTGCTGGACATGCTCTTGTCGAAACTCTGGTGCGCGTGGCTCTGCCGCGGCCAGTAGCCGGACCGGATCAGCGTGACCGCGCAGTCGGTGACCGCCCAGCCGCGCAGACCCTGGGCCAGGGTCTGCCGCACGGTGTCTTCGATGGCCCGCAGGAAGGCGAGCGGCAACGCTCCCAGCTCAATTTCGATATCGAAGGTCACTCCTGCTCCTTCCGGCGCCGGCTCGACGCGCAGGCCGATCGTGGCCAGGAAGGGGTTGCCGGGGGTGTCGCCGATCTCCACCGCGGCCCCGACGCCGGCCGGGCGCTCGATGCAGATCGTGGTGCTCTCCCGGAACGACACGTCGAGACCGAAGTCGCTGGCCAGCGTGGCCCCGATGACCTCCTTCTGGACCTCGCCGTACAGCGAGACCAGCAGTTCCCGGCGGATCGGGTCCAGCCGCAGGTTGATCAGCGGGTCCTGCTCGGCCAGCTGGGTCAGCGCGACGTGCAGCGCGCCCAGGTCGCGGGGCCGGGCCGGCACCACCACCGTTTCCAGCGTGGGCGGGGCGAAGTGGTGCGCGGCCGCCCCGGGCCGCGGCGGGCCGATGACGTCGCCGATCCGGACCCCGGGCAGCCCCCGGAGCTGGCCGATCTCCCCGGCCCGGACCGCGTCCCGGTGAACCGGGCCGCCGTCGTGGAACACGCTGATCGCGGTGATCTTCGGGGCCGGGTGGCCGTCGCCGACCCGGTCCCGCACCCGCAGCTGGCCGGAGAACATGCGCACGTAGGCGACCTTCTCCCCGGCCGGCCCGCGCTCGACCTTGAACACGGTGCCCGACGC
>DASXJM010000468.1:0-9286 GCA_036497405.1 Streptosporangiaceae bacterium
GTGACCGGGACCCGGCCGTACCGGTCGAGCAGGGCCGTGCCCCACCAGCGGCCCGCGGTCATGGCCGCCAGGAACACCGCGAACGTCAGCGTGCCCAGGGCGGCCGGGGCCTGGTAGTTCTCGATCACCGCGACGCTGATCCAGTCGTTGCCGGTGCCCTCGGCGAACGCGAAGGCCAGCACGAACAGGCCGATCAGCAGCGTGCGCGGCTCCCGCCAGGCGGCCAGCGCGCTGCCCCCGCCTCCCGTCCCGTCCCCGCTCCCCGTCCCGCCCCCGCTCACCGGCACGTCGGCCACGAACCGGCGGGCCACCGCCCACACCACCGGCCCCTCCAGGATCGCGGCCACGGCCAGGTGAGCCGTGACCGGCACCCGCAGCGCGACCGCGATCGCCCCGATCAGCGCGCCCGCCACCGTCCCCAGGCTCCAGGCGGCATGGAACCTCGACATGATCGACCGTCCCAGCCGCCGCTCGACCGCCGCCCCCTGGACGTTCATGGCCACGTCCCAGACCCCGGCCGACACTCCGAAGAAGAACAGCCCGATGGCCACCGGGACCACCCCGGCCAGGTAGCCGAACGCCACCGCCAGCAGCGCCACCGTGGACAGGGTGGCCATGACCGAGGCGGTCAGCCGGGACCCCCAGCGCGCGACCAGCGTGCCCGACAGCGGCAGGGCCACCACCGAGCCCAGCGCGATGGCCAGCAGCAGCAGGCCCAGCGCGGACGGGTCCAGGCCCAGCCGGGCCTTGACCTGGGGGATGCGCGAGGCCCAGCTGGCGAAGCCGAATCCCGACACCGCGAACACCAGATAGGTCGCCCTGGTCGCCGCCCGGACCTGGCTCGTCAACGGACATCCACGCACCCAGCATACGGAGAACAGCCGGGCCGCTTATGATGCCCGCCGTGCCCCCTCTGCGTCTGCGTGCCCCGATTCTGCTGGCCGTCACCGTCGGCGCAGTCATGACCGTGAACGGGTGCGGCGGCCCGGCCTCCGGGACCGACCTGCCGCGGGCCGCCGTGGCTCCGGCGGTCACCCGCACCCCGGCGGGCACGGTGGTAAGCCTGCCCGGCGACCCGGGCAGCCTGGTCGTGGACACCCACGACGGCCTGGTCGCGGCCGGGGTCCGTGATCCCAGCGGGGTCGCCCTGATCAGCACCAGGACCGGCCGCGAGGAGAAGATGATCCGGCTGGCGGCGGCGCCGGTGCGGCTGGCTCTGACCCATTCCCAGCAGTCGCTGCTGGCGCCGTTGGGCAAGGCCGGGCTGCTGGTCCAGCTGGGGCTGCCCAGCGGGCAGGTCCAGTGGCAGGCCAAGCTGCCCGGCCAGCCCGACGACGCGGTCGGGGCGTCGGCGGGCACGGTGTTCGTCAGCAACGGGTCGTCCAGCACGGTGTCCCTGGTCCAGAACGGCGTCATCGTCGCCGACGAGCCCGCCCCGCGGCACGCCAGCGCGGTGGCCACCTCGGCCAACGGCACGGAAGTGGTGGTGCTCGGGACCCGCGCCCGCCGCCTGGAGGCGTTTTCCTTTTCGGGCCGGTCGCTGGGCTCGACCCCGGTTGGGGTCGGGCCGACCCACGTGGTCGCGAACGGGCGCGACCTGTTCTACGTGGCCGACACCGAGGGCAACGCGATCGACGTGATCCAGCTCGGGGCCGGCCCCAAGCAGGTGGCCACGGTGGCCACCCGGCCCGGCGCCCCCTACGGGCTGGCCCTGGACCAGACCCGGCGTGTCCTCTACGTCACGCTCACCGCCAGCAACGAGCTGGAGTCGTTCCGGCTGACCGGCACCACCGTGGTCCCGGACCGGGTCTGGCCCACGGTGCGGCAGCCCGACGCGGTGGCGGTGGACCCGGCCACCGGCCGGGTCTTCGTGGCCAGCCGGACCGGCGGCGGCCTTGAGCTGATCGATCCATGAGATAACTAGGGCATGTTCCACGTTGACTCGGAAGTCGGGCGGCTGCGGCAGGTGGTGCTGCACCGCCCCGACCTCGAACTGAAGCGGCTGACCCCGGACAACGCCGCCGACCTGCTGTTCGACGACGTGCTGTGGGTGAGCCGGGCCCAAGCCGAGCACGACGCCTTCGCGGACGCGCTGCGTTCCCGGGGCGTGGTCGTGCACTACTACGGCGACCTGCTGACCCAGACCCTGGAGGTCCCCGAGGCCCGGGCCTGGATCCTGGAGCGGGTGTTCGACCCCCGCTGGCAGGGGCCGCTGGCCGCCGACACGCTGCGGGCGGCCATGAACGGGCTGGACTCGCCCCGGCTGGCCCAGTATCTGGCGGGCGGGATCACCAAGCGGGAGATCTCCGAGCTGGGCCCGGAGCCCAAGAGCATCGCGTTCCACTCGCTGGACCCGGACGGCTTCGTGCTGCCGCCGCTGCCGAACCTGCTCTACCAGCGGGACACCTCGGCCTGGATCTACGGCGGGGTGTCGGTCAACGCCATGCGGCTCAAGGCCCGGATGGGGGAGACCGTCTACGACGAGGCCATCTACCGCTGGCACCCGATGTTCGCGGCCGCGAACTTCGAGACCTGGTACCACGGCGCCGACGCCGAGCCCGCCACCATCGAAGGCGGCGACATCCTGGTCATCGGCAACGGCGCGGTGCTGGTCGGGATGAGCGAGCGGACCACCCCGCAGGCCGTGGAACTGGTGGCCCACCGGCTGTTCGCGACCGGGGCGGCCCGCTGCCTGGTCGCCATCGACATGCCGAAGCAACGGGCCTTCATGCACCTGGACACCTTGTTCACCATGGCCGACTACGGGGTGTTCAACAAGTACGCGGGCATGGGCATGCTGCCGTCCTACACGGTCGAGCCCGGGGCCAGCACCGAGGAGCTCAAGGTCACCGAGCACCCGGCCGAGGACATGCACAAGGCCATCGCGGCCGCCCTGGACCGGCCCGCCATCACCGTGCTGACCGCGGTCCAGGACGTGCACTCGGCCCTGCGGGAACAGTGGGACGACGGCTGCAACGTGCTGGCCGTCGAGCCCGGCGTGGTGGTGGCCTACGAGCGGAACGTCACCACCAACACCTACCTGCGCGACCACGGCATCGAGGTCATCACCGTGCCCGGCGGCGAACTGGGCCGGGGCCGGGGCGGCCCACGCTGCATGACCTGCCCGATCGAGCGCGACGCCTGAGAGGCGGGTTCTTTTTTACGCACCGTGGCCGGTCAGCGCCGGCCCGTACTCCGGTTCCCGCGCCGGTACCGGACCGCTCATCCGGTTCCCTCGGGACAGTGCAGGTCGGCCAGGCGCCCCGAGAACAGCGGGGGGACCCGCCAGGCGGCGGTGGCGGTGCCGTCCCCGGTGCTCAGCCCGACGTCCAGCCGGTGCGGCGTCTCCAGGAAGATGACCTCCAGCCGCAGGTCGCCGCCCTCGGTCCAGCCGCCGCAGGCTGCGATGGGGACGGTGCCGCCGTGCTGGTCGGTGGGTGCCGACACGGTCCAGGACCCGGCGCCGGCCGGGAACGTCAGCTGGTGGCCGGCCTCGGCCAGCGTCACTTCCCAGCCCTCGTCCCGGCCCGCCGCCGACACCGAGGTCAGCCGGGTGGCCAGCTGCCCGTCGACGCCGGTGCCGGCTCCGGTGACGGCGAACGGGGCCCGGGCCAGCGCGCCCCCGGCCGCCGGGGCCGACCCGGCCGGACGGGCCGCCAGCGCCAGCCCGGCCAGCCGCTCCGCCAGTTCGGGCTCCCGCCCCGGGTCCCCGGCCCGGCCCAGGCCCGGCAGCAGATGGTCCCACAGCGCGTCCAGCACGGCCTGCATGTCGAAGGTGGCGGCGGTGATGGCCACCACGGTGTCCTGCTCGGGCAGGACCACGCAGAACTGGCCGAACGCCCCGTCGCCGCGGTACCCGTGCCGGGCCATCCAGAACTGGAATCCGTAGCCCTGCCGCCAGTCGATCCACTCCCGGTCCGGGTTGTCCACCTGCTTGCGGGTGGCCTGGGCCACCCAGTCGGCCGGCAGCAGCTGGCGGTCGTCCCAGACGCCGCCCTGCAGGTGCAGCAGGCCCAGCTTGGCCAGGTCCTCGGTCCGCGCGAACAGCCCGCTGAAGCCCTGCTGGCGCCCGCCCGGCCAGGACTGCCACCCGACCGGCCCGATCCCCAGCGGGTCGAACAGCCGCGGCCGCAGGTACTCGGTCAGCGGCAGTCCCGAATTGCGCTGCACGATGCTGCCCAGGGTGTAGGTGCAGGGCTGGTTGTAGGCGAACAGCGTGCCCGGCTCCTGGTCGGGCGGGATGAGCAGGAACCCGCGCACGAGCTCGTCCCGGTCACCCTCGTCCCGGTCACCCTCGTCCCGGTCACGCTGCCGGGCCTCGTCGAGCATGTCCCGGTCGTGCCCGCTGGCCATGGCCGCGATGTGCCGCACCTTGATGGCCCGGCTGCGGGGGTCGGTGATGTCGGCCTCGAACTCGGGGAAGTGCTTAACCACCGGGTCGTCCAGGTCCAGCAGCCCTTCGGCCCGGGCGAACCCGGCCGCGGCCGAGGTGAAGCTCTTGCTCAGCGAGTACAGCAGGTGCCGCTGGCCCGCGCGGTACGGCGCCCACCAGCCCTCGGCCAGCACGTGCCCGTGCCGCACGATCATCAGGCTGTGCAGCTCGATGTCCGGCCGGCCCCCGATCGCGTCCAGCAGGGCGAGGACGGCGGCCGGGTCGACCTGCTGCTCGGTGGGGGTGCTGCGGGGCAGAGAGGACGGCATGCCGCGAGCCTAAGCGGCCCGGCCGCCTGCAACCCGGCCGGGACCCAGTTAAGAGAACGGTTAATCCGCGGTCGTCAACGGGCCGGGCCCGATCTACAGTCGAGGCATGGCAGAGCCAGAAGGCCTGGAAGTGCTGCGCACGGTGTGGGCGGCCACGGACCAGGATGCAACTGACCTGGACGAGGCGTTCGGGCCCCAGGGCGGGCACCACGGCGGGCGCGGCAAGTCCTGCAAGAACATGCGCAACGTCGGCTTCAACGGTGACGACGAGGACCTGCGTGAGGCCTGGCGCGGCCGGCTGGAGCGCGAGGGCAAGCTGGCCCGCAGCGGGACCCTGGCCGACCTGGTCTTCGGCGTGACCTCCGACGCCGTCGCGGTCCAGGACCCGCACTGACCCGTGGAGCTGCCCACCTCCGTCGCCGAACTCACCGAGACCCTCCGGGCCGGCGGCTACCTGGCTGACCGCGGCCTGGCCACCACGCTGTTCGTGGCCCTGTCGCTGGACCGGCCGGTGCTGCTGGAGGGCGAGGTCGGGGTGGGCAAGACCGAGGCGGCCAAGGTGCTGGCCTCGGTGTTCGGCCGCAAGCTGATCCGGCTCCAGTGCTACGAGGGCATCGACACCAGCCAGGCCCTGTACGAGTGGGACTACGCCCGCCAGCTGCTCCAGATCCGGGCCCTCAGCGAGCACCAGCTGGCCGGGGACGGCGCGGTGGACCAGCTGTTCGGGGAGCGATTCCTGCTCGAACGGCCCTTGCTGGAAGCGGTCCGGGCCGGCGACCGGGCCGTGCTGCTGATCGACGAGGTGGACCGGGCCGACGACGAGTTCGAGGCCTTCCTGCTCGAAGTGCTGTCGGATTTCCAGGTCACCATCCCCGAGGTGGGTACCATCCGGGCCGAACGCCCGCCGCTGGTCGTACTGACCTCCAACCGGACCCGCGAGCTGCACGACGCCCTCAAGCGGCGCTGCCTGTACCACTGGATCGGTTACCCGGCGGCCGACCGGGAGCTGGAGATCGTGGCCGTGCGCGAGCCGCAGGTGGCCGCGGACCTGGCCCGCAAGGTGGTGGCGGCCGTGCACCGGCTGCGCGAGCTGGACCTGGCCAAGCCGCCGGGGGTGGCCGAGACCATCGACTGGGCCCGCACCCTGGACTTCCTGGGCGAGACCGACCTGACCGAGGCCGCCGCCGACGTCACCCTGGGCGCGGTGATCAAGGAGCGCGACGACCTCGACTTCGTCCGCGAGAACCTGTCCGAGATCACCTCCGGTGCCTGAGCCGCCCGAGCCGCCCGCCTTCACCCCGGTCCTGGCCGGCTTCACCCAGGCCCTTCGGGCCGAAGGCCTGGCCGTGGGCACGGGCGACCTGCTGACCTACTGCGCGGCCGCCGCCACCCTCGACCCCACCGACCTGACCGACCTGTACTGGGCCGGGTCCACCACCCTGGTGACCAGGAAGGACGACCTGGACGTCTACGACCGGGTGTTCCGCCGCTACTTCCTGGCCGACCGGGGCCCGGTGCGGGAACTGCTCAAGCTCAGCACCCAGATCGGCGCCCAGGTCGACGGGGCGGTGCTGGACGTCCCGGCCACCGACCCGGCCGCCGGCGACGACACCGAAGAGGAAGCCAAGCTGGGCCTGATGGCCTCGGCCGCCGAGGCCCTCCGGCACAAGAGCTTCGGCGCCTGCACCCCCGAGGAACTGGCCGCGGTCCGGCGGATCATGCGGCGGATCCGGCTGACCCCGCCCCGGCGGCGGACCCGGCGCACGGCCCCGGCCCGCTCCGGCCGCGTCCCCGATCTGCGCCGCACGGTCCGGGACGCGATGCGCCCGGGCGGCGACGTGGCCGGCCTGCGCTGGCGGCGGCGCAAGACCCGGCTCCGGCCGCTGATCCTGATCCTGGACGTGTCCGGGTCCATGGCCGACTACTCCCGCAGCCTGCTGCAGTTCGCGCACTCGGCCCGGCGCGCGTCCGGCCGGGTCGAGGTCTTCTGCTTCGGCACCCGGCTGACCCGGATCACCCAGCCGCTCGGCCGCCGGCGCCCGGACCAGGCCCTGGCCGAAGCCGGACGGGCCGTGCTGGACTGGGAGGGCGGGACCAAGATCGGCGCCGCGCTGGACGAGTTCACCCGGGTCTGGGGCCGCCGGGGCCTGGCCCGGGGCGGGGTGGTGGTGGTCTGCTCGGACGGCCTGGACCGGGGCGACCCCGACCTGCTGGCTACCGCGGCGCAGCGGCTGGCCCGGCAGTGTCACCGGCTGGTCTGGCTCAACCCCCACAAAGGTGACAACAAGGACTTTGCGCCCAGCACCCTGGGCATGATGGTGGTGGCGCCGCACGTGGACCTGCTGCTTTCCGGGCACGACCTGCACAGCCTGGAAGAACTGGCCACGCTGCTGCCCACCCTCAACTGACCAGCACTGAGCTGAGGAGATCCGGTGAAGTGGAGTGTCGACCTGGAGGCCGAAGGCGACCGCGTGCTGACCCACGACGAGATCGTCGAACTGGCCGACGCGGTCGCCCCCAGCTCCGGCATTGCCACCGGCATCGGCACCAGCCGCTACGGGGCCCAGCTGATGGTGGAGGCGGCCAGCCGCGACGAAGCCATCGAGAAGGGCACTGAGGTCTTCCTGGCCGCGGCCAAGACGGCCGGCCTGCCCGAGTACCCGATCGTGCGCACCACCGCCGTCAACGAAGACGAGGACGCCGACCAATGGGACTAGCACTATGAGACCAGCACCGTGATCAGGCTGGGCTCGCTGGCCGGGCTCCCGTTCGAGGGCCCGCGGGTGCTGGCCGGCTGGACCCCGCCCGGCACGGCCGGGGTCTACGCCGTGCTCTACAAGCCCGACCCCGAGGGCAAGCCCGAGCGTTACGCCGTGACCTACGTCGGCCACAGCGACGACCTGTCGGCCGAGCGGTTCCCGTTCCGGCACCCGCGCGCCGCCTGCTGGGTGCAGCGGGCCGGGTCGCGCTGGAAGATCTACATCGCCTACTTCGAGGTGCCCGGGGGCGGCCGCGCTCACCGCGAGCAGATCGCCCGCGAGCTGATCGCCATCTACAAGCCCCGCTGCAACACCCAGCAGTACGACCAGGCCTGGAACAAGCACTGGATCGGCTCGGAGCACTCCGGGACCGAGCAGCCCTGAGGGCCGGCCGCCTTAGGGGTTCTTGACCGAGAACGTGTCGCAGGCCGACGGCTCGCCCTTGTCGTAGCCGATTGTGAGCCACTTCTGCCGCTGGGCCGACGAACCGTGCGTCCACTGTTCGGGCTGCACCGAACCGGTGGCCGCCTTCTGCAGGAAGTCGTCGCCCACCGTGGCCGCTGCCTGCAGCGCCTCGTCCAGATCACCCGGCTCCAGCAGGCCCCGGGTATAGGTCGAGTGGGCCCACACCCCGGCGTAGCAGTCGGCCTGCAGCTCGGCCCGGACGGACAGCCCGTTGGCCTGGGCCGGGTACTGCTGGCTGAGCTGGGCCACCTGGGTCGACACCCCGGTCAGGTTCTGGATGTGGTGACCGAACTCGTGCGCGACCACGTAGGCCTGGGAGAAGTCGCCCTTGACCCCGTACTTGGCCTCCATCTGCTTGAAGAACAGCGTGTCCAGGTAGACGGTCCCGTCGGCCGGGCAGTAGAACGGTCCGACCTGGGAGGATTCGGTTCCGCAGCCGGTCTGCACGGCCGAGCTGAACAGCACCAGCCGGGCCGCCTGGTACTGGCTCCCGGCCTTGGCGAAGATCTTCTGCCACTCTTCCTGCGCATCGCTGAACACCGCCGCCACGAAGCGCTGGTCGGCGCTGGCCGTGTCCGGCGCGGGCAGGTCCGGGCTGGCCGTGGCCGAGGGGAAGGTGGGCAGCTTGGTGGCGTCCCCGTCCGACACCGACGGCGTCGGTGAGGCCGACGGCGTGGCCGGGGCCGGCGCCGGGGCCGACGACTCCGGCGATCCGCCCGAGGACCCGCACCCGGCCGCCACCAGTCCGATCAGCAGAGCCACCGCTCCCACCCGCAGGCCACGCATCATGGTTCAAGCTTAGGGTCGCGGCGTCAGCCAGGTCAGTGGCCGTCCCGGGCCGAGAACGTCCGCTCCTCATGATCCAGCTCGCGCTCCAGCACCCGCAGGGTGGTCTCGGGCAGCCGACCCGCGTCCCGCCAGCGCAGCAGCTCGTCCCGTTCGGCGTCGATGACCGCCCGCCGCGCGTCGAGCACGGCCGCGTGGCCGGGCGACCCCACCGGGGACACGTCCGGGTCCGGGTCCTCCTCGTCCTGCCGGTAGCGCCGCAGCCGGGTCTGGAGCGCGGACCGCAGCCCGGCCAGTTCCTGCGCGGACAACTCCGGGTCCTCGGCCAGCTGATCGAGCCGGTCCAGCCCCGCCTGGGCCGCCGCGGCCCGGGCCTCGTTGCGGAGCGCGGCCGCGTCGGCCGGGTCGGCGTGCACGCCCAGCGCCCGCGCGATCGGCCCGAACGTCACCCCCTGCCCGACCAGGGTCACCACCACGACCACGAACGTGCAGAACAGCAGCAGGTCCCGGGCCGGGAACGGCTGCCCGCTGTCCACCGTCAGCGGCAAGGTGAAGATGGCGGCCAGGCTGATCAC
>DASXJM010000469.1:0-2940 GCA_036497405.1 Streptosporangiaceae bacterium
ACTGGCCCTGCGCCAGGGCGGCCCGGTCCCCGACGACGTGACCCACGCCCTGGAACGGGTGCAGTCCGAGTCGGCCCGGATGAGCGTGCTGGTCGACGAGCTACTCCTGCTGGCCCGGCTGGACGCGGGGCGGCCGCTGGCTACCGAGCCGGTCGACCTGACCATGCTGACCATCGAAGCCACCAGCGACGCCCGGGTGGCCAGCCCGTCGCACCGGTGGCGGCTGGAACTGCCCGACGAACCGCTGACCGTGCGCGGCGACGAGATGCGGCTGCGCCAGGTGCTCAGCAACCTGCTCAGCAACGCGGCCAAGCACACCCCGGCCGACTCGGAGATCACCGTGGCCGTGGCCACCAGGACCAGCGCTGGAGCGGAAGCCGGCGGGCCCGCCGTGCAGCTCAGCGTGACCGACAACGGCCCGGGCATCCCGCCGGATCTCCTGCCTGAATTGTTCGAAAGATTTGTACGCGGGGATTCATCCCGATCCCACGCCGCCGGCAGCACGGGCCTGGGGCTGGCCATCGTCAAGGCGGTCGTCACCGCCCACCAGGGCACGGTCGGCGTGACCAGCCAGCCCGGTCGCACGACGTTCACGATCGTGCTGCCCAGCGATCAGGCCGGGACCGAAGGGCCGGTCGCGGGCTGATCCGCAGGCAGCTCAGGCTCGGCCCCAGCCTGGCGGGCCAGCGGGCCCCACTTCATCAGCAGGCCGCACACGACACCGCCGCCCGCGAAGATGCCGGCCGTCCACCAGAACGCGGTGATGTACCCGTGCACCTGGCCCGCGGCCAGGGCCAGCTTGCCCCGGGGGCTGGCCAGGGCGGCCGGGCTCAGGTGCAGCCCGGTCAGGTAGGTGGCCGCGGCGCTGGTGGCGATGGTGTTGAGCAGCGCGGTGCCGATCGAGCCGCCCAGCTGCTGGCCGACGTTCAGCGTGGCCGAGGCCACCCCGGCGTCGGACGCGGCCACTCCGAACGTGCCCGTGTTCATCGAGGGCGGCATCGCCAGGCCGATGCCGGCCCCGGCGATCATCATCGGCCCGAGGATGCTGGCCCCGTAGCTGGAGTGCACGCCGAGCCGGGTCAGCCAGGCCATGCCGGCCGCGGCCAGCAGCATGCCCACCCCGACCAGCAGCCTTGGCCCGATGCGGGGCATCAGCACGATGTTGGCGATCTGCGCGAACAGCATGACCATGGCGATGGTGGGCAGGAACGCCACCCCGGTCTTCAGCGGTGAGTAGCCGAGGATGATCTGCAGGTAGTAGGTCAGGAACAGGAAGATGCCGAACATCCCGGCCCCGGTGACCAGCACGGCCAGGTAGGCGCCGCCACGGTTGCGGTCCAGCACCACCCGGGGCGGTAGCAGCGGGTTCGCCGCCCGCGCCTGCCGGATCGCGAACACGGCCAGCAGCACCACTCCGGCGGCCAGGAAACCCCAGGTCGACGCGGCCGACCAGCTATGGGTGCCCGCGTTGGAGAAGCCGTAGACCAGGCAGAACATCGACCCCGACACCGTGACGACGCCGAAGTAGTCCAGCCGCAAGGCGTGGTGGGTCCGCTGGTTGGTGAGCAGGGCCAGGGCCCCGGCCACCGCGACCCCGGCGAACACCAGGTTCACGTACAGGCACCAGCGCCAGTCCAGGTACTCGGTGAGCAGCCCGCCGAGCAGCAGCCCGACCAGTCCTCCGGCCCCGACGATGGCGCCGTAGACGCCGAACGCCTTGCCCCGCTCCTTGGGGTCGCTGAACGTCGTGGTCAGCAGGGACAGCGCGGCCGGGGCCAGCAGCGCGGCGAACACGCCCTGGCAGGCACGGGCCGTGACCAGCATGGAGAAGTTGACCGCGGCGCCGCCCACCGCCGACGCGGCCGCGAAGCCGATCAGCCCGGTCAGCAGGGTCACCTTGCGGCCGAACAGGTCACCGAGGCGGCCGCCGAACAGCAGCAGGCTGCCGAAGGACAGGGCGTAGGCGGTGATGACCCACTGCCGGTCGACGTTCGAAAAGCTCAGGGCGTGCTGCGCCGAGGGCAGCGCGATGTTCATGATCGTGATATCGAGCACGATCATCAGCTGAGCGAGCCCGATGAGGGCCAGGATCAGCCAGCGCCGCCGGTCACTCTGAACCGGCGCGGGCGCGGGACCGCCGGCGGGCACGCTGGGTGCGGCCATCTCTTTCTCCCATCTGGAGGTGTCATCTCCACTTACATGAACGACCATAGCAGAAGTGGAGTCAATATCTCCACTTTTGGGTAGGATGCTGGCCATGAGCACGGAGGACCCGCAGGCCAGCGACGTCAACGAGGGGCCAGAAGCCAGCGCGGAGCCGGAGCGGCCGCTGCGCAAGGACGCCGAGCGAAACCGGCGCCGCATCCTGGCCGCCGCGGGCGAGGTGTTCACCGAGCGCGGCCTGGAGGCCACCCTGGACGACGTGGCCCGGCACGCGGGGGTGGGCGTCGGCACGGTCTACCGGCGCTTCCCCGACAAGGCCGCCCTGGCCGACGCGCTGTTCGAGGAGCGCATCGACATCCTGGTCGAGCTGGCCACCGAGGCCTACGGCGCCGACGATCCCTGGGCCGGGCTGGCCGGCTTCATGGAAGCCGCCGCCGAGATGCTGAGCACGGACAAGGGACTGCGGCAGATCCTGATGTTCGCCCCCTACGGGCACAAGCGGGTGAACTACGCCCGCAGCCGCATGCGCCCCGCGATCGGCAAACTGGTCGAACGCGGGCAAGCGGCCGGCCTGGTCCGCCCCGACCTGGGCGCCACCGACATCCCCGTCCTGGAGTTCATGCTCGGCGCCACCGCCGAATACGCTCGCGACGTCCGCCCGGACCTGTGGCGCCGGTACCTGGCGCTGATGCTGGATGCCCTGCGTCCGTCGCGTTCGGGGTATACGGAGCTGCCGGTTCCCGAGTTGTCCCTCGATGAACTGGCCACGGCCATGAG
>DASXJM010000470.1:0-3589 GCA_036497405.1 Streptosporangiaceae bacterium
TCGGGCTGGGTCAGGCCGATGTCGAACTGGGCCACCATGCGCTCGCGGGCCTTGGGGTCGGGCACCGAGTTGAAGATCGGGTCGATGGGCTGGAGCGGGTCGCCCGGGAAGTACATCTGGGTCACCAGCCGCTGGGTGAAAGCCCGGCCGAACAGCGAGAAGTGGATGTGGGCCGGCCGCCAGGCGTTGTGGTGGTTACCCCAGGGGTAGGCGCCGGGCTGGATGGTGATGAACCGGTAGTTGCCGCCGGCGTCGGTCATGGCCCGGCCGACCCCGGTGAAGTTCGGGTCCAGCGGGGCCGGGTGGTGCTCCCGGGAGTGCCGGTAGCGGCCGGCCGCGTTGGTCTGCCAGATCTCGATCAGCGTGTCCGGGATCGGCCGGCCGTCGGAGTCCAGCACCCGGCCGGTGAGGATGATGCGCTGGCCCTGCGGTTCACCGTCGTGCCCGCAGGTCAGGTCGCCGTCGGCCGGCGTGATCAGGTCGTTGCCGAGCAGCGGCCCGGTCACCTCGGTCAGCCGCTGCGGCAGCAGCACCAGCGGCTGCCGGGGGTGGCGCAGGGCCGTGGACCGGTAGCCGGAGTAATCCAGCGGCGGGTGCACGCCCCGCGGGCGGCCGTAGGACGGCAGCACCAGGCCACCCGGGCTCACGTCAGCGGTCATCCCGACACTCCTCCGATTGGTGCGCTGGGTGCACAACCGTTCGACATCCGTACGATAGCGGCCCCGGTCAGTCAGCGTCGATCCTGGCCGGCCTGGGCGGCCGCCTCGTCGAGGGCCTGCTGGGCCACGGCGAAGGCGCGGTTGCCGGTGGGGACGCCCGCGTAGATGGCCACCTGGAGCAGCACCTCCTGGATCTGCTCCGGGGTCAGCCCGTTGCGCAGCGCCGCCTTGACGTGCATGGCCAGCTCGTCCTCGTGCTGCAGGGCGGCCAGCACGCTCAGCGTGACCAGGCTGCGCTCGGCCCGGGTCAGCCCGGGCCGGGACCAGATGTCACCCCAGGCGTAGCGGGTGATGAGGTCCTGGAACGGCGCGGTGAAGCCGGTGGTGCGGGCCACGGCCCGGTCCACGTGCTCGTCGCCCAGCACCTCGCGCCGGACGGTCATGCCCTGCTGCCGGTGGTCTGCGTCGTCCATGGGTTCAGGTCCCATCCTTGGCGAAACGGTCGTGCGCGGCCAGCGCCGCGTCGGTGAACTCCCGGGCCGCCCCGAGGTACCGGGCCGGATCCAGGGCCCGGTCGACCTGCTCGGGGGTGATCCCGGCCTTCTCCAGCTCCTCGGCGGGCCGGGGCAGGCCGAGCAGGGCGTCCCGCAGCGGCACCCCGGCCGACACCGCGCGGGCCCCGGCCTCGGCCACCAGGTCGTGGGCGGCGGCCCGGCCCAGCGGGCCCGCCAGCAGCGAGGTGACGTGCTCGGCCAGCGGCAGGCCGTGGGCCGCGGCCAGGTTGGCGCTCATCCGGGCCTGGTCCACGACCAGGCCGCCGAGCAGGTCCGCGGCCCAGGACGCGGCCGAGCCGGTCACCGTGAGCAGGTCAGCCAGGGGCTCCCACTCGGCGTGCCAGGCGCCCGCGGCCCGCTGGTGCTCCTGCTCGCCCGCGGCGGCCAGCGTGGCCAGCAGGCCCGGGGCGCGCTTGGCGCAGCCGAGGATGGCGATGGCCGCCACCGGGTTCTGCTTGTTGGGCATGGCCGACGAGCCGCCCCGGCGGGGCGAGCCGTCACCGGGGCTGGCCGCCGGGTCGCCGGGGCCCTCGCGGACCTCGGCCACCTCGGTCTGGGCCAGCAGCGTGACGTCGCGCGCGATCTTGGACAGCACCGAGTCCGCTCCGGCCAGGGCCGCGGCCAGCTCCAACACCCGTAGCCGGTCGGTGTGCCAGGGCAGCGGCGGCGCGGGCAGGTCCAGTTCCTCGGCCAGCAGCACGGCCACCCGGGGCCCGTCGTCGCCCAGGGCGGCCAGCGTGCCCGCCGCCCCGCCGAACTGGACGGCCAGCCGCTCGGACCGGACCCGGGCCAGGGCGGCCCTGGCATTATCCAGCGCGGCCAGCCAGCCCGCCGCGACCAGCCCGAACGTGATGGGGACGGCCTGCTGGAGCAGGGTCCGGCCGATCATGATGGTCGACCGGTGCCCGGCCGCCAGCCGGGCCGCGGCCGTTGCGGCGGCGGCCAGGTCGGCGCCGATGGCGTCCAGCCCGTGGGCGGCCAGCAGCATGGCCGCCGTATCCACGATGTCCTGGCTGGTCGCGCCCTTGTGCACGGCCACGGCCAGCGGGGCCGGGACCTGGCGGGCCAGGGCCCGGCTGAGGGCGGGGACCGGGTTGCCGGTGAGCGCGGACTGCTCCCCCAGCTCGGCCAGGTCGAAGTTCCCGGGGACGGCCGCCGCGGTCACGGCCGCTCCGGCTCCGGCCGGCGCCAGCCCGGCCCGCTCGGCCGCCCGGGCCAGCGCGGCCTCGGTGTCCAGCATGGCGCGCAGCCAGGCGGCGTCGCCGGCGTCCACGCGGCCCCGGCTGAACACGCCACCGAACAGGACGCCGCGGCTCCGGCTCTGGTCAGGCTCAGTCACGTCCAACCACCCTAGACGGGTCCCGGCGGCCAGGTCACCCGCTGGCAAAACGGACGCGCAGGCGTATGGTCGGCAGCATGAACGCGTCAGCACCGAGTGTGGGCGGCCCCGGGCTGCCGCAAGAACGTCGTGTCGTCACCGAGATCCCCGGCCCGGCCTCGCGCGAACTGCTCGAGCGCCGGCAGCGCACCGTGGCCCGCGGGGTCAGCCACGTCCTGCCCGTGTTCGTCACCGCGGCCGGCGGCGGCGTGCTGGTCGACGCCGACGGCAACTCGCTGATCGACTTCGGCTCCGGCATCGCGGTGGTGTCGGCGGGCAACGCCGCCCCCCGGGTCGTGGAGCGGGTCCAGGCCCAGGTGGCCCAGTTCACCCACACCTGCTTCATGGTCACGCCGTACGAGGACTACGTGACGGTCTGCGAGGAGCTGGCTGAGCGCACCCCTGGCGACCACGAGAAGCGGTCGATCCTGCTCAACTCGGGCGCGGAGGCGGTCGAGAACGCGATCAAGATCGCCCGGCACGCCACCGGCCGCCAGGCGGTGGTGGCGTTCGACCACGCCTACCACGGCCGCACCAACCTGACCATGGCCCTGACCGCGAAGAACATGCCCTACAAGCAGGGCTTCGGGCCGTTCGCCGGGGAGATCTACCGGGCGCCGATGGCCTACCCGTTCCGCTGGCCGGGCGGGCCGGACGCCTGCCGGGAGCAGGCCCTGGACGTGATCACCGGGCTGATTCACACCCAGGTCGGCGAGGAGAACGTGGCGGCCGTGATCATTGAGCCGATCCAGGGCGAGGGCGGGTTCATCGTGCCGCCGCCCGGGTTCCTGGCCGGGCTGGCCGAGTTCTGCCGCAGCTACGGCATCGTGCTGATCGCGGACGAGATCCAGACCGGCTTCTGCCGCACCGGCGACTGGTTCGCCTGCGAGCACGAGGGCGTGGTCCCGGACCTGATCACCACGGCCAAGGGCATCGCCGACGGGCTGCCGCTGGCCGGGGTCACCGGCCGGGCCGACATGATGGACGCGGTGCACGTC
>DASXJM010000471.1:0-1610 GCA_036497405.1 Streptosporangiaceae bacterium
ATCCGGGCCCTGATCGACGCCAACGTCTCGTCCGGACGGCTGCTCGGCAAGGCCACCGTCACCCTGTACGAGGACGTCCAGGAATTCTGGGTCGCGGAGCGGGAGCCGGACGGGCTGATCGCGGGCTGCGGCGCCCTGCACGTGCTGTGGGAGGACCTGGCCGAGATCCGGACCATCGCCGTCCGGGCCGACTGCCAGGGGCACGGGCTGGGCCACAAGCTGGCCGGGGTCCTGCTCGACCAGGCCCGCGAGGTCGGCGTGCAGCGGGTGTTCGTGCTCACCTTCGAGGTGAGCTTCTTCGTCAGCCTGGGCTTCACCGAGATCTTCGGCACGCCGGTGGCCCAGGATGTGTACCAGGAGCTGCTGCGGTCTTACGACGAGGGCGTGGCCGAGTTCCTCGGCCTCGACTGGGTGAAGCCCAACACCCTCGGCAACACCCGGATGCTGCTGCACCTGAGGTAGCTCGGGGCGCTCTACAGCAACCGGAGCTGGCGGTCGGGGGCGGGGCGCTTGACCGGCTCGGCCCGGCTGAGCAGGCCCGGGTCGATCGCGGCCAGGAACGGTGACGGGCCGGCCCGCCCGGCGGCGTCCGGGTCGGCCGCGCCGCGCCCGCCGCGCCCGCGGCGGGCGGCGTAGCTGACCAGCAGCCGGGCCCGGGCCCGGGTCATGCCGACGAACAGCAGCCGACGCTCCTCGGCCTCCTCCTCGGTCCCGGCGTCGGGCCACCACAGCGGCAGCAGCCCGCGCTCGCAGCCGGCCAGGAACACCACCTCGAACTCCAGCCCCTTGGCCGCGTGCAGGGTCAGCAGGGTCACCGCGTCGGCCCGCGGGTCGAGGGCGTCGGCCTCGCCGCCGAGTGCGATCTCGGTCAGGAACTGGTCCAGGTCATCGTGGCAACGGCCGGCCAGCGGGGCCAGGGCCTCGCCTGCGGCCAGGATGTCCACCGCCTCTCCGGCCCATCGTCCCCGGGCCAGGGACGACGGGCCGGTCAGCCGGCCCACGGCCGCGTGCAGCCGCCGGGCCACACCGTCGCCTTCGCCGTCGCCCTCGCGGTTGCCCCGGCCGCCCGTCGGGTCCGGACCATCCGCCGCCAGCCGGAGCTCGCGGACGATGTCCCGCACGCCCGGGCGGCGGCTCAGGCGGTCGTGGGAGCCCTTCTGGTAGGGCAGCCCGGCCCGGTTCAGCGCCTGCAGCAGCGGCGGGGTCTGCGCGTCGGTGCGGTACAGCACGGCGATGTCGGACAGGGCGAGGGTGGCGTGCCGGTGCCGGGAGTCGACCCGGCCGCTGTCCAGCGAGTGGAACGACGTGCCGCCGACCAGCCGGTCGATCTCGGCCGCGATCCAGGTGCCCTCGGCCTGCTCGCTGGACGCCTCGTGCCGAACCACGGCCGGGCCGGTGGCGGCCGGAGCCGGGGCCCGCGCCGCGACCAGCTTCCGGCCCGGGATCAGGGTGGACGGGGCGATGGCCTGCACCGCCGCGCTGACCACCCCCGGGCTGGACCGGTAGTTGCGGGTGAGGTGGACCGTCCGCGCCGACGGGTAGTCGGTGCCGAACCTCAGGAAGAAGGCCACGTCGGCGCCGCGGAAGCCGTAGATGGCCTGGTCCGGGTC
>DASXJM010000472.1:0-9411 GCA_036497405.1 Streptosporangiaceae bacterium
GCCACCCCCGGCACCGACCCGGGGCGGGGCGCGCCCGGCACCTGGTGCAGCCGGTCGTCCTCGTTCTCCTCGGCGGGCGCGTACCCGAAGCCCTTGCGGGTGATCACGTGCACCAGCACCGGGCCGCCGAACTCCTTGGCCCGGCGCAGGGCCTGCTCGACCATGGCCTCGTCGTGGCCGTCGATCGGGCCCAGGTACTTCAGCCCGAGGTCTTCGAACAGGATCTGCGGCTGGAGGACGTCTTTCAGGCCCTTCTTGATGCCGTGCAGCGTCCCGTAGACCGGGGGCCCGACCACCGGGGTGCGGGACAGCGTGGTCTTGATGTAGTCGAGCACGTTCTCGTAGCGCTGGGTGATCCGCACCGAGCTCAGGTTCTTGGCCAGGCCGCCGATGGTGGGCTGGTAGGAGCGGCCGTTGTCGTTGACCACGATGACCAGCCGCGAATCGTCGCAGACCGAGATGTTGTTGAGCGCTTCCCAGGCCATGCCGCCGGTCAGCGCGCCGTCCCCGATGACCGCGACCACGGCCCGGTCGGTCTCGCCGCGCAGGGTGTACGCCTTGGCCAGCCCGTCGGCGTAGGACAGGCTGGTCGAGGCGTGCGAGTTCTCCACGAGGTCGTGGTCGGACTCGGCCCGGCTCGGGTAACCCGACATGCCGCCGCGCTGCCGCAGCGTGTCGAACTCGGCCTGCCGCCCGGTGAGCAGCTTGTGCACGTAGGACTGGTGACCGGTGTCGAACACGATCCGGTCCCGCGGCGAGTCGAACACCCGGTGCATGGCGATGGTCAGCTCGACCACGCCGAGGTTGGGGCCCAGGTGCCCGCTGGTCCGGATGACGGTCTCGATCAGGACGTCACGGATCTCGCTGGCCAGGACGGCCAATTGCTCCTGGCTGAGGCCCTTGAGGTCTTCCGGGCCGGCGATCGACTCCAGCAGGGTCACGGTGGTGCGCTCCTCGTGTTCCGGCCTCGTATTCGGGTGCCGGATGCGACGGCAATTCCCCGAGTCTATTTCCGGTCGCTACCGGGACGCGCGCGACACCCGGGCCAAGACTGACAGGCGTGTCGGCTTAGCGGTCCCCGTCCCCGGCTTCGTCCCCGTTTCCGGCCCCGTTCTCGTCCTCGGGGCCGAGGCGCTCCTCCAGCCGGTCCAGCCGCTCCACAAACGGCTGCATCTCCTGGCGCACGGCCTCCCGCAGCATCGTGAGCATCTGGCCGCCTCCCGGCTGGCTGGCCGCTTGCTGCCGGGCCTGCTTGCTGGCGGTTATTACTGTATAGCCGGCCAGGGCGGCCGAAACGGCCCGGCGGATGGGCCGGTAGTCGGCGCCCAGCTCCCGCAGCAACGGGGCGGCCGCGCCCTCGGTCTCACTGGCCAGGCCGAGCAGCAGGTGCTCGCACCCGATGTAGTTGTGGCCCAGGCCGATGGCCTCAGTGACCGCCAGCTCCAGCGCGTTGGCGGCCGGGCCGCTGAACCGCACGGCGACGTTCTCCACCGGCTCCCCCTGAGCCTTGGTGGTCACGGGCGGGACGCCGCGTTCGGCCAGGGCCTGGCGGACCGTCTCAGGATCGACTTCCATGCTGGTCAGGACGGTGATGGCCAGGTTGCCGGGCTGAGCCAGGACGCCGGCCAGCAGGTGTTCGGTGCCGACCTCGGCCACGCCGGACACCCGGGCCGCCCGCAACCCCAGCCCGACCGCGGCCCGGGCGTTGGCCGTGAAGTGGGCCAGCCGGCCGCCCGGGTCGTCCAGGGACACCTCGCCCAGCGCGGCCTGGCGGATCGCGGTCACCCGGCGCACCGAGGCTTCCAGCGCGCGCTGGCAGATGGCCGACACCGGCACCCCCGTCTCCTTGACCGCCTCGGCCAGGTCGTCGGGCAGATACACGTTGATCTTCGGCACTACGTCTCCTCCGTCTGGGGTTATAGAGGGGGTTAGTAGTTATGTTGTACCCCTCTTGGGGGTACGCGTCAAAGACCTTTGTCGGCTTCTTGCTGTTATCAGAGTGGGCGGGGCCGAGAAAACGCAACGGGCCGACGGATCACCGTCGGCCCGTTGCGGCCAATTACTTGTCGTCGCCTGCTGGCGGTGGGCTCAGGCCAGCTGGGCGGCCGCCGTCACCTCGGCCACCACGGCCGGACCGGGCTCCCACAGCGCGGCGGGCGAGTCTTCGCCAGCCGGGCTAGAGGACCCGATGGTCCGAACCGGGATCACGTCGGTCATCGGCCCGGAGTGCCCCATGCTGACCACCGGCCGGGCCAGCGGCCGCGGTTCGGTCAGCCGCCAGTGATAGGCGTTGGGCTCGGCCCACTCGCCACAGTCACAGTCTTCCCCGTTGATCGCGGCCGAACAGACGTCGGCCAAGTTGACGATCGCGACGATGCCACCGATCGCCGCCACCGGGTCGTCCGGATCCCACCCGGCGAACCACAGCAGCGGGCTTTCGGCCGCGTCCAGATCCACACGCATCGACGCGTAGATCGCTACCGGCCCCCGATAGGACGGTGCCCACGTCCGGTTTTCCACCCGTTTGCGGCCGCGCGCTATCGCCCATGCCCAAGGCTGGCGCACGCTGAGCAGCTGCACGTTACCTCCATCGACCCGTACCGGTGGGACTGACACCACACCGGCCCCCGTGTTCTTCTTGTGATTATTTGTACTCCGCTGACGGCCATACGGATTGGGACTCTGGCTAAGAAGTCCGTTACGAATTGTCGCGGATGTCTGCCAGTCCGAAAGTCCAGCCGACACGCCGCGTCACACCCCGGAATTCGGGGAATTTCAGTGGTTGTCGGCGGGCAGGCTGTCGCTGGTGGCGGCGGGGTTACCCGGGTTACGCCGGGCCGGGACCATTTGGTCCCGCCCCGCCAGCAGGCCCACGGTGAGCTCCGCAACGCAGATCACGAGGAGCACCACAACAGGGACCGTCCAGCTGCCGGTGGCCGTGCGCAAGAACCCTACCGCGAGCGGACCGGCCGCCGAGACGAGGTAGCCCACCGACTGGGCCAGCGAGGAAAGCGACGCGGCGGTGACCGGGTCCGGGGCCCGGGCCATGGTGAAGAAAATTCCCAGCCCGAGTGAGGAGCCCTGGGCCGCACCCAGGATCAGCATCCACAACACGGCCGATCCGAGTGGTGCCCACAGCGCCCCGGCCAGCCCCACCGCGGTCAGCACCACGGCCGGGGCCACCAGCGACTGCTGGCTGGCGAAGCGGTGGGCCAGGGTCGGGATCAGCAGTGACGTGAGCAGGTTGCCCAGGCCCATCACGGCCAGCAGCACCCCGGCCGTGCCGGCGCTGTCGCCCCGGTCGCGGAACAGTTCCGGGATCCAGGAGACGGCGGCGTAGTAGAGCAGGCTCTGCAGCCCCATGAACGCGGTGACCTGCCAGGCCAGCGGGTACCGGTACAGGCGTGGTCCGGCCGGCCGCGCGGGCCGGCCGGGGCGGCTGGGGGCGGCGGGCTGGCGCGGGGGTGGGCCGTACCGGAGCTGGGAGATCCACATCAGGGTGGCCGCGACCGCGGGCAGTCCCCACAGGCCCAGGGTCAGCTCCACCGAGCCGCCCGATCCGCCGAACAACGGCACGCTGACCAGGGACGCGATCACCGCGCCGGCCGAGAGCGCGGTGAGGTAGACGCCTATCAGCAGGCCGGCTCGCTCCGGCCAGCGGCGTTTGATCATGCTGGAGAGCAGCACGTTCATGATCGCGATCGAGCCCAGGGCCAGGACCGAGCCGGGGAACAGCAGGGTCCGCGGCAGGCCGCCCCGCAGCAGCAGCCCGGCCGATACTCCGATCAGGGCGCCGAACAGGACCCGTTCCTCGCCGAAGCGGCGGCTCAGCCAGGCCGCCATCCCGGAGAACGCGCCGAAGCACAGCACCGGCGTGGCGGCCAGCACGGTGATGGTGGCCGAGGACAGGTGCAGCTTGGTCTGCAGCTCAGGAAAGACCGGCGGAAGGCTGGTGATCGCGGCGCGCAGATTGAACGCGAGCGCCGCGATCGACACCACCAGCAACGTCGCTTCCAGCGACCGCCGCGCAGGGCCTTCTGCCGCCGGAACATTAGCCATCAACGGTTAAAACTATCGAAATTCACGTTTCCAGGAGAAGTCGGGGCCGGCGGGCGGCGCCGCTTCTTGCTGTTATCAGCGCTCGAGCGGCGCCCCGGGTACAAGTCGGGCGCATGATCCATTGCTGGGCAGCAGCATCGGTGAATACGGCTGCGAACGCTGCCGAGGAATGGATCAAGGACCTTGCGGGAGCAGGGCGGGGTCGGCGGGGCCGTTTACGGGAGGAGAAGGAGTTTGCCGGTGGTGCGGCGGGCGGCCAGGTCTTCCTGGGCGCGGGCGGCGTCGGCGAGGGGGTAGGTGGCGCCGATGCGGACCTGAAGCTGATCTTGGTCGATCCAGTCGAAGATGTCGCGGGCCCGCCAGAGGAGCTCATCGCGGTCGGCGATGTAGCTGGCCATGGTGGGGCGGGTCAGGTAGAGGGAGCCGCCGACGTTGAGGCGCTGGGGGTCGAACGGGGGGACCTGGCCGCTGGCCGCGCCGTACAGCACCATGGTGCCCCGCGGACGCAGCGAGTCCAGGCTGGCGTCGAACGTCGCCTGGCCTATGCCGTCGTACACGACGTGGGCGCCGCGACCGGAGGTGACCTCGGACACCGTGTCGACGAAGGTGTCGTAGCCGGTGACGTGATCGGCGCCGGCTTCGCGGGCCAGAGTGGCCTTCTCACCGTCGGACGGGCCGGAGGTGGTGGCGACGACCACGCCGCCGCGGCGCTTGATCATCTGGGTCAGCAGCAGGCCAACGCCGCCCGCGGCCGCGTGGACCACGGCGACGTCACCCTCGCGCACCGGATAGGTGCTGAAGCACAGGTAATGCGCGGTGATGCCCTGGAGCATGGCCGCGGCCGCGACGTCCAGGCCCACGTGGCCGGGCACCGGCACGGCCCGGTCGGCCGGGATAACGGCCAGCTCGGCGTAGCTGCGCGGCACGCCGGCCCAGGCGACCCGGTCCCCCGCCGAGAACGCGGTGACGTCGGGGGCCACGGCCCGGACCGTGCCCGCGCCCTCGGCCCCCTGGACGACCGGGAAGCTGGCGGGCTTGTAGCCGCCGACGCCCTGGCGCTGGTAGATGTCCATGAAGTTCACGCCGGCCGCGGCCACCTCGACCACGACCTGGCCGGACTCTGGCTCCGGGTCCGGCTGCTCGACGAACTTGATGACCTCGGTCCCGCCCAGATCTTCGATGATCACCGCGCGCACGTAGATCACACTCCTTAGCGATGCCCAGGGCTCATTATTCAGGGCTCGACCACGGCGTTGGCCGGGGGGATCGGGTGCGCCCCGGCGGGCAGGGCCCGGGAGATCAGTTCCTCGCGGACGGCCTCCAGGTGGGACAGCTGGCCCGCGGCCGGGCTGGTGCCGCCGGAGACCGGCACGGTGACCCCGGACAGCACGTCGTCGGTGCGGGCGGTGGCCAGGGTCAGCACGTCGCCGAAGGCGGGGGCGGCCGCGTCCCGGGCGGTCAGCGCGGGCAGGCTCCAGCGTTGTTCCACGGTCTTCAGGATCGACGTGTGGTCCAGTGGCGTGCTGCCCGACGGCACCCGGTACACGGTGCCGGGGGCGATGAGCGGGGAGACCAGCACGGCCGGGACCCGCACCCCGAACCGGGTGAAGTCGAAGCCGAACTCACCGGCCGTGCTGTCGGGCGGGGTCGCGCCCCAGGGCGGGGCCACGTGGTCGTAGCAGCCGCCGTGCTCATCGTAGGTGAGCACGAACAGGGTCTGGGGCCAGCCGGGCCCGGCGCGCAGGGCCTCGTAGACGTCGTGGATGAGCTGCTCGCCCAGGGCCACGTCGTAGTTGGGGTGCTGGCTGTTGCCGGTCGAGCTCCAGCTCGGCTCCAGGAAGGTGAACGCCGGCAGGGTGCCCGCCGCGGCCGCGGCCCGGAAGTCAGCGAACAGCCCGAAGTGGCTGGCGGCAGCCCCGCTGATGTCGGTGAACGTCTCCTTGGTCAGCGGGGTGGCGTCGTAGCCATAGATGGCCCAGCCCAGGTTGTTCTTGTCCAGCAGGCCGAAGTTGCTGGGCGCGGTGAACGTGTGGGTCTTGTCGTCCATGTGACCCTGGCTGGTGCCCGAGCAGACGAAGGCCCGGTTGGGCATGGTCTCGGTCGGCACCGAGGAAAACCACTGGTCGCAGACGGCGTAGCCCTGGGCCAGGGCGGACAGGACCGGCAGGGCCTCGGGGGTGAAGCAGCCCATGATGTCCTGCTCGGTGGTACCGGCCACGATCGACCACTTCTCCTTGGCCTCCCAGCCGAGGGTGTAGGCGTAGTCGGTGATGTAGCCGTTGCACGGGGCGGACTCGCCCGCTGACGAGGGCCCGGCGTCGGTGCCGTAAAGCTGCTGGTTGGTGGCCAGGTAGCCCTCGCCAGGATCGGCGCCGGGCATGAAGTAGGCGTTGGCCCTGGACGGCTCGATGGCGGACACCGGCACCGCCGTACCGGACGAGCCCGGGTTGGTCTCGTTTCCGGTCAGCCCGTCGAACGGCTGCCCGGCCGGGGACACGTTGCCGGTGCCGCGGTACAGGTAGCCCAGCATGTGGTCGAACGACCGGTTCTCCAGCATGAGCACCACCACGTGCTCAATCGATGCCAGTCCGGAGACGGGGGCCTCAATCATCGGGATTCGATACCTCCTCGGAGGAGACGCCCGCGCCGGGGCGGGAGCCCCCCTCACCAACCTTCGGTAAATATTTTGAACGTGTTCAAACTAACCCGGTGCCGGGTCTGGCGGCAGGGCCGGGCATGAGGCAGACTTGAACATGTTCAAGAAATGCCGGGAGCCCGGGAGAAGCCGTGGGCATAGTGACCGTTTACATCCTGTACCTGTTGATCAGCATCGCGCTGACGATCGTCACCGCGACCATCCTGGCCCGCAGCGGCCGCGTGTTCCTGACCCACATGCTCGGCGGCGACGAGGCGCTCGGTGGGGCCATCAGCCGGCTGTTCGCCGTGGGTTTCTATCTGCTCAACCTGGGGTTCCTGATCCTGGCCCTGCGGGACACCGGCAGTGTGCACAGCACTCAGCAGGCGGTTCAGGTGCTGGCGACCAAACTCGGCGAGGCGGTGCTGGTCATCGGGGCGCTGCACCTGGTCAACGTGTTCGCGCTGACCCGGGTCGGCCGCCGGGCCGGGCGCCCGTCGTCGGTGGTGCTGTGGCGGCCCGCCAGCCCGGACAAGCGGTGAGCGCAGCGGAAACCCGGACGGCCCGGGCCGAGGCCACCCGGGCGGTGATCGTGGACACGGCACTGCGGATGTTCCGCGAGCAGGGCTACGAGGCCACCACCATGCGCGCCATCGCCCGCGAGGCCGGGGTGGCCACCGGCAACGCCTACTACTACTTCGGCTCCAAGGAAGAGCTCATCCAGGAGTTCTACACACGGAACCACGCCGCCCACCTGGCGGCCAGCCGGCCGGTACTGGACAGCGAGACCGATCTCGCCGCGCGGCTGCGGGGAGTGCTGCGGGCGCTGGTGGACATCAACGTCCCGTACCACGGGTTCGCGGCCAAGCTGTACTCGCGGGCGGCCGAGCCGTCCAGCCCGCTGAGCCCGTTCAGCCCGGAGTCCTCCCCCACCCGGGACGCGGCCATCGCGCTGTACGCCGAAGTCGTCGACGGCGCCCACCTGCGGGTGCCGGCCGCGGTGCGGGAGCGGCTGCCCGAACTGCTGTGGCTGTACTCGATGGGCATCGTGCTGTTCTGGGTGTACGACCAGTCCCCCGGCACAGAGCGCACCTACCGGCTGGTCGACTCCACCGTGCCGCTGGCCGTGCGGCTGATCCGGCTGTCCCGGCTGCGGGCCCTGGGCGCGGTCACCCGGCAGGTCATCGCCATCGTCGACGACGTGCGCGGGTGACCGCCCAGGCCTACTTGTCGCCCCGGAGGGAGCGGAGCACGTATTGCATGATGCCGCCGTGCCGGTAGTAGGCGGCCTCGCCGGGGGTGTCGATCCGGACCTTGGCCTTGAACTCCCGGCCGTCGGCGGTCACCGTGACCTCGGTGGGCACGCCGCCGGAGTTGAGCGCCTCGATCCCGGTGATGTCGAACGTCTCGTGCCCGGTCAGGCCGAGGGATTCCACCGACTCCCCCGGCTGGAACTGCAGCGGCAGGACGCCCATGCCGATCAGGTTCGACCGGTGGATGCGCTCGAACGACTCGACCAGCACGGCCCGCACGCCGAGCAGCGCGGTGCCCTTGGCCGCCCAGTCCCGGGACGACCCGGACCCGTACTCCTTGCCGCCCAGCACGATCAGCGGGGTACCGGCCGCGATGTACTGGCGCGAGGCGTCGTAGATGCTCATCTGCTCGCCCTCGGGCAGCTTGGTCGTCACCCCGCCCTCGGTCCCCGGGGCCAGCAGGTTGCGCAGCCGGATGTTGGCGAAGGTGCCGCGGATCATGACCTGGTGGTTGCCGCGGCGGGAACCGTAGGAGTTGAAGTCCCGGCGCGGGATGTCGTGGTCGTTGAGGTAGATCGCGGCCGGGCTGCCGTTCTTGATCGCGCCCGCGGGTGAGATGTGGTCGGTGGTGACCGAGTCGCCCAGCAGGGCCAGCACGCGGGCGCCGTGGATGTCGCTGACCGGCGCGGGCTCGTCCGGCATGTCGTCGAAGTACGGCGGCCGGCGCACGTAGGTCGAGTACTCGTCCCAGGCGAAGGTGTCGCCGGACGGCACGTCCAGGCCCCGCCAGCGGTCGTCGCCCTCGAAGACGTCGGCGTAGTCGCGGGAGAACATCTCGGCCGCGACCGCGTCCTGCACGATCTCGGCGATCTCGCCGGGCGCGGGCCAGATGTCGCGCAGGTAGACCGGCTGGCCGTCGGACCCGGTGCCGATGGGGTCGCTGACCATGTCGGTGTCCATCGACCCGGTCAGCGCGTAGGCCACCACCAGCGGCGGCGAGGCCAGGTAGTTCATCTTGACGTCGGGGTTGATCCGGCCCTCGAAGTTGCGGTTGCCGGACAGCACCGAGACCACGGCCAGATCGGCGTCGTTGACGGCCTGGCTGATCTCCTCGGGCAGCGGGCCGGAGTTGCCGATGCAGGTGGTGCAGCCGTACCCGACCAGGTTGAAGCCCAGCTTGTCCAGGTAGGGCACAAGGCCGGCCCGCTCGTAGTAGTCCATGACCACCTTGGAGCCCGGCGCCAGCGTGGTCTTGACCCAGGGCTTGCGCTCCAGCCCGGCCTCGACCGCCTTGCGGGCCAGCAGGGCCGCGCCGATCATGACCGACGGGTTGGAGGTGTTGGTGCACGAGGTGATGGCCGCGATGACCACCGAGCCGTGGTCCACCTCGGTCTGGGTGCCGTCCTCCAGGGTCACCGCGGTCGGCCGGGAGGCCCGCCGGGCCGCCGGGCCGGCGCCGGCCGG
>DASXJM010000473.1:0-5161 GCA_036497405.1 Streptosporangiaceae bacterium
CGTTACGCCGCGGGCCGCCCGGGCCGCGGGCGACTGCTGTCGCTGCGGCCCGGGGACGCGACCCGGGTCATCGCCGGCTCGGAGTTCGCGGCCGAGCACCAGTGCTCGTTCTGGAACGGGGCCGGCCGGGGGGCGGAAGGCTAGCGGCGGGTTGACGGCTACCGGCGGGTGGCGCTGCGGCCGCGGCTCCCGGCGCCCCGGCCGCGCTTCTCCCGCAGCCGCATGGAGACCTTGAGCGGGCTGCCTTCGAAGCCGAACTCCTCCCGGAGCTTGCGCTCCACGAACCGGCGGTAGGAGGCCTCCAGGAACCCAGTGGTGAACAGGACCACGTGCGGGGGGCGGATGCCGGCCTGGGTGGCGAACAGCACCTTGGGCTGCTTTCCGCCGCGCACCGGCGGCGGGGTGGCCGCGATGAGCGCGTTCAGCCAGTTGTTGAGACGCCCGGTGGACACCCGGGTCTCCCAGCCGGCCAGGGCGGCCTCGATCGCCGGGACCAGCCGCTCGACGTGCCGGCCGGTGGTGGCGGAGATGTTGACCCGGGGCGCCCAGCGGGCGTTGTAGAGCTGCCGGTCGATCTCGCGTTCCAGGTAGTGGCGACGCTCCTCGTCGACCAGGTCCCACTTGTTGAACGCGATGACCAGGGCCCGGCCCGCCTCGATGACCATGGCGATGATGCGCAGGTCCTGCTCGGTCAGGGGCTCGCTGGCGTCGATCAGCACCACCGCGACCTCGGCCACCTCGAGCGCGCCGGCCGTGCGCAGGGCCGCATAGTAGTCGGCCCCCTGGGTCTCCCGGAACCGCCGCCGGATGCCGGCCGTGTCCACGAACCGCCAGGTCTTGCCGCCCAGCTCGATCAGCTCGTCGACCGGGTCGCGGGTGGTGCCGGCCACGTCGTCGACCAGGACCCGCTGCTCCCCGGCCAGCTTGTTGAGCAGGCTCGACTTGCCGACGTTGGGCTTGCCGAGCAGGGCCACCCGGCGGGGGCCGGACGGGGCGTTGCGGGGCTCCGGCGGGGCTTCGGGCAGTGCGTCCAGCACGGCGTCGAGCAGGTCGCCGCTGCCCCGTCCGTGCAGCGCGCTGACCGGCCGGGGCTCACCCAGGCCCAGCGACCACAGGGCGGAGGCGGTCAGCTCGGTGGCGGCGTTATCGACCTTGTTGGCCGCGACCACCACCGGCACCCCGGACCGGCGCAGCACGTCGGCGACGGCGTCGTCGGCGTCGGTCGCGCCGACGGTGGCGTCCACCACGAACAGCACGGCGTCGGCCGCGCCGGCCGCGATCCGGGCCTGGCCGGCGATGCGGGCCGACAGCGAGCCGGTCTTCTCCTCGGACGGCTCCCAGCCGCCGGTGTCGACCAGGGTGAACAGGCGGCCGCGCCAGTTGGCGTCGTAGGCCACCCGGTCCCGGGTGACGCCGGGGGTGTCCTCGACCACGGCCAGGCGGCTGCCGAGGATCCGGTTGACCAGGGTCGACTTGCCCACGTTGGGCCGGCCGACCACCGCCACCACCGGGCGGTCGGGCCGGTCGCCGTCATCGGTGTCGAAGTCTTCGTCGTCGGGCCGGTAGTGATCGTCCACGCCCGGCACGAACTCGTCCAGGCCCGGCACAAATTCCCCGTCCGGGCCGGCCCCGGTGAGCTCGTCGTCCGGGCGGCCCGGGTCGCTGGCGTTCATCGGGTGGTCCGGGCGGTGTCGGGCAGGCCGGCCCGCTCGTGGGCCAGGCCGACGATCATGGCGATGACGTCCTCGAGCCCGAACATGGTGGAGTCGATCTCCACCGCGTCGTCGGCCCGGGCCAGCTGGCCCGAGTCCATCCGGTCGCGGCGAGCCTGGTCGGCCTGGGTCGCGCCGACGGTCACAGCCGGGTTCGTTGGCGTTTCGGCGGTGCGGCGCTGGGCCCGCGCGTGCTCGCTGGCGGTGAGGTACACCTTGACCACGGCGTCCGGGGCGACCACGGTTCCGATGTCCCGGCCTTCGGCGACGATGCCGCGGCCCTCGGCCTGAGCCTGGGCGATGATCGCCCGCTGCTGGGCGATGAGCTGGGCCCGTACCTGGGGCACCCGGGCCACGGCCGAGACGGCGCCGGTGACCTCCTGGGTGCGGATGGCCGCGGACACGTCCTGGCCGTCGACGGTGACCCAAGGCCCATCCGGGTCGGTGCCCACCTCGATGATGGGCTCCCCGGCGGCCGCAGCCACCGCGCCGGCGTCGTCGACCGGGACGCCGCGGGCCTGGATCCACCAGGTCAGCGCCCGGTACATGGAGCCGGTGTCCAGGTAGCGGAGGCCGAGAGCGCGGGCCGCGCCGCGAGAGGCACTCGATTTACCCGATGCCGACGGGCCGTCGACGGCGATGACGATTCCGCGCCCCGCTGCAGTGTCACCTATTGGGCCGAGACTCCCGGCAGAAATACTCACACGTCCCAGGTTACCGGCGCACCGGCCATCCGGCGTCCGCGAGCGCGGTAATCAGCGGACCAGCCGCCTCCGGCCGGACCGACAGCTCGGCCACGCCGAGCGGGGCCCCGGGCGAGTGCTCGATGCCGACGTCCTCGATGTTGATCCCGGCCGCGGCGGCCGCCCCGAACAGCCGGGCCAGCTCGCCGGGCCGATCGCTGATCACCACCTGGACGCCGGCGAAGGCCCGGGCCGGGCCCCCGTGCTTGCCGGGGATCCGGGCCACGCCCGCCCGGCCCTGGTCCAGCAGACTGGTCAGCTCCTGATGATCGCCCGGGCGGCCGGGGTTTTCCTCGGTGAGGTTCTGGGCGGCTCTGGTCAGCTCGCGGGCCACCGCGGTCAGCACCTCGGCCACCGGCACCGCGTTGCCGGTGAGAATCTGCCGCCACAGCGCGGTCTCGCCGACCGCGATCCTGGTCGTGTCGCGCAGGCCCTGCCCGGCCAGCTCCAGCGCGTCGGCGGGCACCGCGGGCGCCGCCAGCTGCGCGGCCAGGGCCGCGGCCACCACGTGCGGGGCGTGTGAGATCAGCGCCACCCAGCGGTCGTGGGTGGCGGCGTCGGTGACCACCGGTTCGGCACCGCAGGCCACGGCGAGCGCGGTGACCGCGGCGACCGCGTCGGGGGCCGACTCTGGGGCCGGGCACAGCGCCCAGGTCCGGCCCAGGAACAGGTCGGCGCGGGCCGCCGCGGGCCCGGACCGTTCCCGGCCGGCCAGCGGGTGGCTGGGCACGTAGCGGGTGATGTCGCAGCCCGCGTCCCGGGCCTGGGCCAGCGGCTGGGCCTTGATGCTGGCCACGTCGGTGTAGCTGCGGGCCAGGCCGGCCCGCTGGGCCGCGGCCAGCACCGGGGCCACACTGGCCGGCGGCGCCGCGATCACGGCCACGTCGGCGGCCCCGCCGGGCGGGGCGGCCAGCTGGCCGGGCCCGCTCCCGGCGGGCAGCACGCGGCCCGCGCCCAGCTCGGCGGCCAGGGTGGCGGCGGCCGGATCGGTGTCGGACAGCCAGACGTCGGCGCCGGCCCGCCGCAGGGCCAGGGCCACGGACGTCCCGATCAGGCCGGTGCCTACGACCACCACGGTCCGCGGCGGGGCCACCTGTGGGCTCACGGCTCGGCCCCTATTGGGCGATGTCCAGCCGGAGCGCGGCCGCGCCGCGCAGGTACACGTGCATGATCTCGCGGCGCGGCCGGCCGGTCTCCACGTGCATCATGAGCCGCACGACCCGGGGCAGCGCCCCCGGCACCGGGATCTCGGTGGCGCACATCAGCGGCACCTCACCAAAGCCGATCTTGCGCGCGGCCAGGGCGGGGAACTCCGCGGTCAGGTCGGGAGTCATCGTGAACAGCACGCTGATGACATCGTCGGGGGTCAGGCCGTTGCGCGACATGACCTCGCTGACAAGTTCGGTGGTCCCTTCCAGGATCGCCGCCCGCTCGTCGGCGTCGACCTGCACCGCGCCCCGGATCGCTCTGACCGGCACGTCCCATCCTCCTCAGACCGTCCATGGCTCAACCGCACCAGGCTATAGGCCTACCGCCGCGTAGAGTTCGCCGATCTCGGCGGTGTTCAGTTCGCGGGTGGCGCCGGGCTTCAGCCGGCCGAGCCGGACCGGGCCCACGTCGGTCCGGACCAGCCGCCGCACCGGGTGCCCGGTGGCTTCCAGCATCCGGCGCACGATGTGCTTGCGCCCCTCGTGCAGGGTGATCTCGACCATGGCCCGCTGGCCGGACCGGTCCACCACCCGGAACCGGTCCGCGGTGGCCACGCCGTCGTCCAGTTCCACCCCGGTCATCAGCTGGCGGCCCAGGTCCCGGGGGATCGGCCCGGACACCTCGGCCAGGTAGGTCTTGAGCACGCCGTACCGCGGGTGGGCCAGCCGGTGGGCCAGCTCACCGTCGTTGGTCAGCAGCATCAGGCCTTCGGTGTCGTAGTCGAGCCGGCCCACGTGGAACAGCCGCTCGGCCCGGTCACCCAGGTAGTCGGTGATGGTGGCCCGGCCCCGGTCGTCGGACATGGCCGTGAGGACCCCGGGCGGCTTGTTGAAGGCCAGGTAGACCAGGTCCTGCCGGGACGGGATGCGCTTGCCGTCGACCCGGATGATCTGGTGCTCGGGGTCGACCCGGGCGCCGAACCGGCGGACGATCTCCCCGTCCACCTCGACCCGGCCCTCACCGATCAGCTCCTCGCAGTGGCGGCGGCTGCCGACGCCCGCCGCGGCCAGCACCTTCTGCAGCCGCACCCCGCCGGGAACGTCGGTCAGGCTGTCCCGCTCCCCCTCATCGCCCCAGTCGTCATCGTCGCCGAGGTCGTCGGCCAGCGAGGCCATTTCCCGCTGGGCGGGAGTCTGCGGCACCGGCCGCGCGGACGGACGCGGGCCGCGGCCCGCGGGCGGCCGCGACCCCGCGGGCGGCCGCGCCCCCCGGTCACGCGGACTCACGGGCGATGTCCTCTCCGTCGGCGACGTCGTCCACGTCGTCGGGCAGGAATGGGGCCAGGTCAGGTAGTTCCTCCAGGCTGGCCAGGCCGAGCCGCTCCAGGAAGTAGCTGGTGGTCCGGTACAGGATGGCCCCGGTCTCGGGATCGGTACCGGAGTCCTCGACCAGGCCGCGCAGGGTCAGCGTGCGCATCACGCCGTCGCAGTTGACGCCGCGCACCGCCGACACCCGGGCCCGGCTGACCGGCTGCCGGTAGGCCACCACGGCCAGGGT